>NZ_JAQTPQ010000060.1:0-5959 GCF_028712645.1 Flavobacterium sp.
AAAGTATTACGTCATAAATTGCATAATAATTTTATAATAATGAACGAACATTTTCAACAATGTTTAAAGTGTCATTAAAGGCAGGAGCAATAATTGATATCGATGGTGAAATTGAAGAGGATAGGATGTCATTGTAATTTACAAAGCTATTTTTTTTTATATAATGACCATTTTCAAATACCGAAATTATGGCTAAAATTATATAGGAAAGTATAGCAGTAATTGTAAAATAAATAAAGAAATATTGAATTATTTCGGATATATTTATGTTCATAATTAACTAGCTTTAATTAGACTTGTTTTTTCTGAATATTCAATTTCAGTTGGTATTGATATTAAATCTTTAGCTTCAATATTATAATTTAGTTCTTTTAATATTTTGATTGCTGAAACTTTAATTTCAAAATTCGTATTGTTTATGTTTTCTAATATAAATGGAATGTCATTAACTTCATAAATATTTTCCATCATTTTAAAGATGGCAACCTGCTCTTCAATACTTCGTTGATGAAATTCATTTTTTAAGAAAATTAAAGAATCAAAATCACTGAAACTAGATAATACATTTATCGATTCGATTCTTATTTCTTGATTAGGATGATTTAATAATTTAACTATTTGGTCTTTAGATTCAAATAGATTATAAATTTTAGCCAATTTTAAAGAAAAAGAAACTACTGAATTATTAGAAGATTCAAGCCAATTAGTAATGTCTGGAATATTTTGATTTTCAAATTTTTGAAGGATTTCCAATAGTTGTATTTGATCCCATTCTGATAACTGAGTTGTTAAAATGTTTAGAAAGTCCAGTCCCTTAAAACTGAATAATTTGACTAAATACATTTGTATTTCCTTGCGAACTTCTTTTTTTGGATGGTCGATATGTTTTATAACGTTATCAAGTTCTTCCTTAATTTCAAATTGGGTAAGTTCTCTAATGCCTCTAGCGATAACATCCCATTTTTTGCTTATTAGTTTAGAAGAGGCAAAATGTACAAGTCCGGTTTGATAATAAAGTTTTTGAATATCATCTGCTGTTTCTCCAGAAATTTCATCTTTTAACTTTAATAAAGTCGAAATGATAATCTTCCTTTTTAAGCTACTTTTAGCACATTTTCTTAAATAGTCAATAATAATTTGTTGTTCATTACTGATTTCATCAACTTCATTTCCAGAATACAAATATTCTATAAGATCGGACTCGTATTTTTTTTGATAAACTGCTTTTATCCTTTCTTTTACTCTTAAGCGTACTCTTAAATGGTTTAAATAAAATGATAGGTATATTATAATTAATATAAATACAGCACTCATAGCCCATAAAAATTGTATAATTTTAGGGGAATATTTGAAATATTCAACTATATAATTAAATATATTTACCATGTTTTGTCAAATATTGTTTTATTTAATAAAATTCTCTTAATTCTAATAATCAATTCATTTGGACTAAATGGTTTGCTCATAAAATCAGTTGCTCCAATATTAAATGCATTAAGAACCATTTCCTCTTGTCCTGAAGAGGAGAAAACTATTATAGGAATAGCTAGATTTAATTTGTTTCTTACATGACTGATGACTTCTAAGCCACTTACAAACGGCATCATAATATCTGTGAGAATAATTTGGGGATTATATTGTTCTATTAATTCAATAGCTTCTATTCCATTTTTAGCCATTAATAGAGTATATCCTTCTTTTTCTAATTTATATTTTAGCAAGAGAGCTAGAATAGAATTATCTTCTGCTAAAACTATTTTTATTGGATCATTCATAGTAGGTAAGCTTTAGTTAATTGGTATAACAAATGTATAACATTATTTAATAATAACATCGATAAAGTGCAATAAAACTCGATTAAATACAAAAAATATATATAAAATAAGATTAAGATTACAATTATTAATGTGTTTATAAATTTTATTATTTCAATATATAACTAGTGCGTTAAAAATTCTTTGGATTGAATTCCTAACACACCCTAATTGTGTAATGAAAAAATAGTATGAAGACTTAATATTTAAAATCCCTCAAAAACGCCTAATCCAAATAAAGCAAAATCGTATTTCACAGGATCATTTGGGTTAAATTCTCGGAGTTTTGCATCTAATTCTTCCAAAGCTTTTCCGTCGTTTTGTTTTCGAGTGAGCAAGCCTAGCTTTCGAGCCACATTTCCGGAATGTACATCAAGCGGGCAAGATAGGAGTGATGGTGAAATACTTTTCCAAATACCTAAATCAACTCCTTTGTTATCTTGGCGACAAAACCAGCGAAGCATCATATTGATTCTTTTCGCTGCAGAGCCATTCATTGGATCGGAAATATGTTTTTGAGTCCGGTTTTGATGTGGAATTTCGAAGAATACCTTCTTGAATTCAGAAATGCTTTTTTGCATTGAATTCGATTCTTTATGTTTTGAAAAAACAGATTCTAGTCCGTTGTAGTTTTTGTAAATGTGTTGTAAACTTCGAATAAAACTAGCAAAATCATGTCCGTTGAAGGTTCTATGAACAAAAGATTCTAATCGTTCCAAATCCTCTTCGGTATGCGACATCACAAAATCATAAGGTGCATTTCCCATCAAATCCATCATCTTGTGGGAATTTTTGATAATCATTTTTCGATTACCCCAAGCGATCGTGGCACTCAAAAAACCGGCAATTTCGATGTCTTCTTTTTGCGAAAACAAATGCGGAATTTGCACGGGATCACTTTCAATAAAATCAAGTGTGTTGTATTGAATGACTTTTTCGTCAAGAAAGGATTTGAGTTCGGAAGTTGTCATTTTTATTTGCGGTTTAAGTTTAAAGTTGGTTAGTGGTTTTCAAGAACTTTAAACCTGAAACTTTAAACTTTTTTAATTACTAATTTGTCCATCCACCATTATCAGTTTTCTATCGGCCATATTGGCGAGTTCTTCGTTATGAGTTACAATTACAAAAGTTTGTCCAAATTCATCACGTAATTTAAAAAATAATTGGTGTAGGTTTTCGGCTGAATGGGTGTCGAGATTTCCCGAAGGCTCATCAGCAAAAATGATGGCTGGCTTGTTAATCAAAGCTCTAGCAACCGCCACTCGTTGTTGTTCTCCACCTGAAAGTTCGTTGGGTTTGTGATTGATGCGATGTGAAAGACCCAGATAATCCAATAATTTTTTGGCCTCGATTTCAGTTTCGTGTCGAGATTTATTGGCAATATAGGCAGGAATACAAACATTTTCTAATGCGGTAAATTCAGGTAATAATTGGTGAAATTGGAAAATAAAGCCCAAATTCAGATTTCTGAATTTAGACAAAGTTTTGTCGTTCATCGTTAAAATATCTTGATCGTTAATACGCAATTGGATTCCGTTTTCAACAGTTGGTTTGTCAAGTGTTCCTAGGATTTGCAAAAGGGTTGTTTTTCCAGCACCCGAAGCTCCCACGATGGAAACAATTTCGCCTTTTTGAATGTGTAAATCAACTCCTTTAAGTACGTGAAGTTGGTCGTAATATTTATGAATGTTTTTTGCGTGAATCATTATTGGAACAATTTCTACAAAGAAACAAAGATTTTAGGTATTTTTCGAAAAAATATTCGAAGCTTTCTTTTTATTCAAGTTGAAATCTTCCGTATTATCTAAAAAAGAATCCCAATCCCATACTTCGGAGCATTTTTTTTGAAAAGGGAAAGAAGAATTTTGATTGACCAGCGAGATAACCAAAAAACATTAATAAGAAAGGATAAACGGGTAAAACCAAAAGAATTAAAACTATATAGTAAGGAATCCAATGGGTGTTTTCATCATTTATACCAAAATAATTCATCGCAAAACTAGAAAGCCTTGCAGACAAAGAACCATTAATGGCAAAAACAACAAAAATAATTATTAACTGAAAATTGGATTCAATTCCCCAACGTTTTTTTAAATTCCCCATCTTCTTTTAAAATGATAACAAATATAGTGAGATTATCTCATTGGTACGTAACCATAAAGTTTTTGTTTGTAGGTATTTTGAAAATAAATCATATAGTTGTATATCAAATAATTTACTTCATATCCATAGTCAATATTTGGATCATAATTGATGGACATTTCGTATAAATTAGTGTCATATCGTTGAGGTTGTAAAACACGATTGTTCCATTCGCTGACATACAACTGGTTTTTATTTTCCAAATAGGATTGAGAGTGATAGTTTCGTGGGTAGGCTCTCGTGGCAAGCCAAGTACTAAAACCAGAATCGATAATTATCACTTCATATTGTAAAGAATCATTCGCAATTCGAATTGTATCATTTTGGGAAGCCAAGGGTTTTTCGATACTTGCCACAGTTGATTTTGTGGTATTGCAACCAAGAATTATACAGAAAATCAATATCAATAGGTAGAAACTATTTTTCATAGTAAAAATATAATTGATAAAGTTACAAATTCAATTGATTGATTGATGACTTTTTAACATAAAAAAAGGCTGCCTTTTTGAGACAGCCTTTTTTTGTGTAACTTTATTTTAACCTAATATACTAATTATTTGGCTAGCTAATTCTGTACCAATTCTATCTTGAGCTTCTCCAGTTGCAGCACCAATATGTGGAGTCAACGAGATTTTTGGGTGCATCAAGATGGTCATTTCTGGTTTTGGTTCGCTTTCAAAAACGTCTAAACCAGCAAAAGCGACTTTTCCAGAATCCAATGCTTTTATTAAAGCAACTTCATCAATAACTCCACCACGAGCACAGTTTATAATTCCAACACCATTTTTCATAATTGCTAATGCAGCTTCATCAACGATGTAACCGTCTTGAGCAGGAACGTGCAATGTAATGAAATCAGCTTCTTTAAACAATGATTCTAATGATTGAGAAACGATTGTAGTTGTGATTGATTGACCATCAAAAAAGGTTACTTTTACATCTACTTGTGGGATAAAACTATCGGCAGCGATAACTTTCATTCCTAAACCAAGAGCCATTTTTGCTGTAGCTTGACCAATACGACCAATTCCAACAATTCCTAGAGTTTTTCCTCTTAACTCAACTCCATCAGCATAGGCTTTTTTCAAACCATTAAAGTTTGAATCTCCTTCAAGAGGCATATTTCTGTTAGAATCGTGCAAGAAACGAACACCTGAAAGCAAGTGAGCAAAAACCAATTCAGCTACAGATTCTGATGAAGAAGCAGGAGTATTGATTACGTGAATTCCTTTGCTTTTAGCATATTCAACATCGATGTTATCCATTCCAACACCACCACGACCAATGATTTTCAAACCAGGACAAGCATCAATAATATCTTTGCGAACTTTAGTTGCGCTTCTTACTAATATAACACTTACGTTGTTTTCGTTTACAAAATTAGCTACTTGTTCTTGAGCTACTTTTGTAGTTATAACTTCATATCCACCTTTTTGTAAGGCTAGAATTCCACTTTCTGAAATTCCATCATTAGCTAATACTTTCATTCTTTTTTTTGTTTAAAAGTTTAAGGTTTAAAGTTGTTTAAACCCAAATAAATAATTTTTATTTGTCAATCAATTCGATTTCTATATATTCCCAAATTGATAATAAAGGTTTTTTTCCTTCGCTTGCTTTTTGATACAATAAATTACCTTTTTCAGACAATGTATACTTTTTTCCAATTTGAGAAATCAAATTATTGTTTAGTAAATATATTATTGATTGCCTAATTTCTTTTTCATTTGGAATAGAATGATTTATTCCATCTGCAATCATTGAAATACCTTTATAATCAATGGGTTCTTTTTGGCTAGCTAAAGCAATGGCTAGAAAAATCCAAGAAAAAATTTGATAATCATTCATCATATTTTGAGTATAAAGCCTAAACCTTTCCTTCCAAAGCTTGCATTACGTCAACTAAAACTTGTACGCTTTCAATTGGCATTGCGTTGTAAATAGACGCTCTGTAACCACCAACTGAACGGTGACCAGGTAAACCAGAAATTCCAGCTTCTTTCCAC
>NZ_JAQTPQ010000060.1:6059-15768 GCF_028712645.1 Flavobacterium sp.
TTCCAAAGCTTGCATTACGTCAACTAAAACTTGTACGCTTTCAATTGGCATTGCGTTGTAAATAGACGCTCTGTAACCACCAACTGAACGGTGACCAGGTAAACCAGAAATTCCAGCTTCTTTCCACATTGCATCAAAAGTTGCCGTGTGATTAGGGTTAGTTAATAAGAAAGTAGCATTCATATTTGAACGATCTTCTAAAGCAGCAGTTCCTTTGAATAATGGATTTCTGTCAATTTCTCCGTAAAGTAAAGCGGCTTTTGCATTGTTTAGTTTTTCAACTGCTGCAACACCACCTTTTTCTTTGATCCATTTTAAAGTCAACAATGAAGCGTAAACTGAGAAAACTGGAGGAGTATTGTACATACTATCTGCTTTAATATGTTTAGCGTAGTCTAACATACTTGGAATAGATCTTCCGTTTTTACCAAGAATTTCTTCTTTGATAACCACCAATGTAGCTCCTGCAGGTCCCATATTTTTTTGAGCCCCAGCATAAATAATATCGAATTTAGAAAAATCTAAAACTCTTGAAAAGATATCAGAACTCATATCGCAAACAACAGGAATATCCGTAGCTGGAAATTCTTTCATTTGAGTTCCAAAAATAGTGTTGTTACTAGTACAGTGAAAATAATCGGCATCACTAGGAATAGTGTATCCTTTAGGAATGTGATTGTAGTTTTCTTCTTTTGATGAAGCTACGATTACAGTTTCTCCAAAAAATTTGGCTTCTTTTATAGCGGCAGTTGCCCAAGTTCCAGAGTCAAGATAAGCAGCCTTACCGTTTTCTTTCATCAAGTTATAGGGAGTCATCAAGAATTCAAGACTTGCTCCACCTCCAAGAAAAAGAGCTTTATACCCTTTACCTTCAAGACCTAGAAGTTCAATTGCTAATGAACGAGCTTCATCCATAACGGCAACAAAATCTTTACTTCGGTGTGAAATTTCTAAAATTGACAATCCAGAATTATTAAAATCTAAAATAGCTTGTGCTGATTTTTCGAAAACTTCTTGTGGTAAAATAGATGGTCCTGCGCTGTAGTTGTGTTTTTTCATGGTGTTGTTTGTGTCCAAAAAATTAAGTTGCAAATTTCGGAAATCAGAGTTGAATAAGCGTTAAATAATTCGGAATAATTTGCTAATATTTTTTTATATTGTTAACAAAAACGATATAGTATCTACGTTATCCGCATAATCCCATAAATTTGGTCTTTGGGTTTCTCCAAAATTAATGCTGTCTTTCATGAGGTTATTACTTACAATACACTGTATTTGCTCACTTTCACTTTGTAGTCGAATTTGTAAATCATCACTGTTTTCATAAAATTCATAAAAAACGCTCGAAATAGGAGATGCATAACTATTATCTTCTTTAATTGTCAAAAAACCATTGTCAAGCAATTTAAAATTGCTCATCAAGAAAACGGCTTTATTGTAGTCGTAATTATTGGCATATTTTTCATAGTGAATGACATCCTGATATTCGAAAATAGCTTCAAAAAAGGCATTGAAGGAATAACTTTTTGGTACAAAAAGTTTGGAAACATTGCGGCATCCCAATCCAAAATACCTAAAAATATCTTCACCCAAAGCGATTAATTGTTCCTTAGTTTCTTTTCCGTCCAAAACGGCAACCGAATTTCTATTTTTTCTGATAATGCTCGGCTTGTCTTTAAAATAATATTCAAAATAGCGTGCTGTATTGTTGCTTCCAGTTGCGATAACAGCATCAAAATTTTCTAGTTTTGCTTCGACGAAAGTGATTTTATTGGAAAATTCAGGCTCGATTGCAATAAGATATTTAGCCAAGAAAGGCAATAAAAACTGATCATTTGACGATGTTTTTATCAATACATTATGACCAGTAATCAGCACCGAAAGAAAATCGTGAAAACCAACTAACGGAATGTTTCCAGCTAGAATGAGTCCAACGTTTTTGGGTTCATTTGTTCCAATAGTATATTTTGAGAGCCATTTGTCGATATTTTCTTCCGTCAGGGCTTTTGCCCAAGATTGAATAGAAAAATAGACATTTTCTGGTGTGTACCAACCGTTATGGGATTGTGAAAGATGGATTAAATTTACAAAATCTTCAAAAAAGGGTTCATTGTACAAAACCGCTTGGTCTATTACATTTTCTGCTTCGGAAAACTGCTTTAAAAATTTTCCTAATTCAATAAAACATCTTTTTTTATTGTTTTCGAACATAAGTAATTTGTATATGAATAGTTTTGATTGTATTTTTGGGCAAAAATAAACTATAATACGTTATAGACAATAGATATTAAAAATTGACTTTGGATAAAAGTTTTTATTTTCATAAAATCCCAATCTAAAATCCTAAATCCTTATTTAAAATGGCGATAATAATAACAGACGAATGCATCAACTGTGGTGCTTGCGAACCAGAATGTCCAAACACTGCAATCTATGAAGGAGCAGATGACTGGAGATACAAAGATGGAACTAGAGTTAAAGGGAAAATAATTTTGCCTTCAGGCGAAGAGGCAGATGCTGATGCAGCCCAAACTCCAATATCAGACGATATTTATTATATCGTTCCTGGAAAATGTACTGAATGTAAAGGGTTTCACAATGAGCCTCAATGTGCTGCAGTTTGCCCAGTTGATTGCTGTATTCCAGATGAAAATCACGTAGAAAGTGAAGAAACATTGTTGAACAGACAAGCTTTTTTACACAACGAATAAAATGGTTTTTTAGTTTAGAAAATAATATTAAATCCTGAATTTGTATTCAGGATTTTTTGTAAAAAGAGATTGGTATTGTATTAATCTCTAGTTTTTATTAATGAAACATTTATTAAATCTTATATTTGCACACTTTTAAAATAAATACAACATAATGAAAGCAGGAATTGTAGGATTACCAAATGTTGGAAAATCAACATTATTTAATTGTTTATCCAATGCAAAAGCGCAAAGTGCCAACTTTCCGTTTTGTACCATTGAACCTAATATAGGAGTAGTAAATGTTCCCGATTCGAGAATGGCAAAACTGGAAGAATTAGTAAAACCAGTTCGAGTTCAAATGGCAACCGTTGATATTGTGGATATTGCAGGTTTGGTAAAAGGAGCCAGCAAAGGCGAAGGTTTAGGTAATCAATTTTTGGGAAATATCAGAGAATGTAATGCTATTATTCACGTTTTGCGTTGTTTTGACAATGATAATATCGTTCACGTTGACGGAAATGTAGATCCCATTCGTGACAAAGAAACTATCGATATCGAATTACAATTGAAAGATTTGGAAAATGTTGAAAAACGTCTCGAAAAAGTAAATCGTGCCGCCAAAACCGGAAATAAAGAAGCGCAAACCGAAAAAGCACTTTTAGATAGAATTAGGGAAACATTGCTTCAAGCGAAATCGGCCAGAACCGTAGTTCCGCAAAATAATGACGAAGAAGTTTTGATGGAAGGTTTCCAATTGATTACTGCAAAACCGGTTTTGTATGTTTGTAATGTAGATGAAAATTCGGCAGTAAACGGAAACGCTTATGTAGATAAAGTTCGGGAATTGGTTAAGGATGAAGATGCCGAAGTGATTATCCTTTCAGTAGGAGCAGAGGCTGATATTACGGAATTGGAAAGTTACGAAGAACGCCAAGTTTTCTTGGAAGATATGGGATTAAGCGAGCCTGGAGCATCGGTTTTGATTCGTGCCGCCTATAAATTATTGAAACAACAAACTTATTTTACCGCAGGTGTCAAAGAAGTTCGTGCTTGGACGATTAATATTGGAGCTACTGCGCCACAAGCAGCAGGAGTGATTCATACTGATTTCGAAAAAGGATTCATCCGTGCCGAAGTGATTTCGTATGAAGATTTCGTTCATTATGGTTCAGAAGCCAAATGTAAAGAAGCCGGAAAATTCAAGGTCGAAGGAAAAGAATATATTGTGAAAGATGGCGACGTGATGCATTTCCGTTTTAACGTTTAAGTAAGACAAAAGATAATAGATTTATAGATAATAGACAAAACTGTTCAAGCAATTGGGCAGTTTTTTTGTGCTTATTTTTTGGTATTTGCTACTAAATTTGACTTTGTTCTTTATTGTAAATCTACATTGTATCGCTCCAATCCTTCTTTCAAAATGCTACGCATTCGGTTCCGCATTCGTTCCGGTTTTAAAATGGACAAATTATAAAGCAGTTGGGAATTGGGCAAGCTCAGGATTCGATGCGACTGCAATTATTTCTCTATCCATTCACGAAAAGCGGCTGTGTTACTTTGGCTCGTTTTTAGGTGGTTTGCGTGGCCTTTCATTTTTATAGATAGTGTGTTTTTTGAGTAACGCTCGAGCTTTTCTATGTGTTGTTTGCTGATAAGTTCACTTCGGTTAATCCTGAAGAAGTCCGAAGGGTTCAATTGTTGTTCAATTTCTTTTAAAGAGACTTCGTTTAATAAATGCTTTTTGCCCGTTGTATCAAAGGCAAAAACAACACCTTCAGAAGCTCTAAAAAACGTAATTACATCTACATCAATAAAATAAAACTCACTACGTTTATGAACTGTAAATCGTTTTTTGTACGATTGTTTTACGAATTTCTCTTCAATAAGTTTTGTAAGGTTGGTTAGCTGTTTGTTTTCATCAGATGGCGAATTTCTGAAAAGCAGGAACTTGTCCCAGGCTTTTTGAAAGCGTTCTCTTGAAAATGGTTTTAACAAATAGGCTATCCCGTTGCTATCAAAAGCATTCATCCAAAACTGGTCATAAGCTGTTGTGAAAATAATTGGACAGGAAATAGAAACTTGCTTGTAAATATCAAAAGCATTACCATCCAGCAGTTCAATGTCGGAGAATATTAAATCAGCAGATGTACTTTTTAAAAACTCAACTGCTGTTGCTACGTTATCAATTTCTGCTACTACTTTGGTTGGGACATCCAACTCTTCAAGAAATCTTTTTAACTTTTTTCTTGCAGGTATTTCGTCTTCTATGATTATGATCTTTATCATTGTAGTTTAATTATAGGAATGATTACAGCAAATTCTGCGTCTGAATTTTTGATTTCAATAGGCTTTTGTGTTAGCAACTTATATTGTTCATTAATATTTTGTAATGCTCTCCCTGATGTTGGTTTTGAGCTCCTCTTTGGGATAAAATTATTCGATATGCAAATAGTATCCGTTGTCTCTATTTTTATATGGACAGGATTTTCCTTTGATCCAAAATTATGCTGAATCGCATTTTCAATCAGTAGTTGCATCGTTAAAGGTACGATATAACCACTGGCTGAACTTTCAATTTTGAGTTGATAAGCTAAGCCGTATTTGTGTTGTATTAATTTGAAGTATTGCTCTGCAAAAGCCAATTCTTCGTCTAGCGGAACAAGTTTTTTGTCTGATGCTTTCAAAACATACCGATAAATATCTGCAAATTCATTCAGAAATTCCGATGCTTTATGTTTGTCTTCTTCAATCAGTTGGTCCAAAACATTCAGATTGTTGAACAAAAAGTGTGGATTGAGTTGTGTTTTAAGTTGATTTATTCTGCTTTCAGAAAGCGCCTGATGATAGTTTGTTAATTGCTGTTGATGATTTTTATTTTTGTTGTGATAATAATAGGCTATAAAAAAACTGCCATATATAAAACCGTTCAGGAAGAAGGTAAACGTTGTATAAGTAAAGGTTTCTAAATTAAAATTCCGTTCAATTTTATTGAATATTAGAGCGATAACTAATCCGATTATCTGCATAACTAGAGGATGCGTAATAAGCGATGATCCGAATATCTTTAGCATTTCTTTAGTACTGAAAACGTCTGATTTTTGCCATATTTTAATAAAGTAAAGCGTGATTATAAACAGCACCCCTGCTTCAAATAATGAAAACAATGCACCATCTGGAGTGAATGTATAGGCATTGATTTCCTCCCTAACGGATATACGGCTATAAATAGACTGAACATAAGCAAAAAGCATTATGAACAGAAGGAAGTATCGGTTAGGATATATTTTATAGAGCCAATTTTTCATTAAGAGTTTAATAGATTAATGCACAAAAATAGCCCTATTTTTTATAAGGCTATTTTATAAGGCTATTTTCTTAAAAATTATTATTTTATTTTTTCAGGAAACGAAACAATAGTATTCCCTTTGTCATCATAGAAATCGAGTTTGGCATTATTCTCTTTGTCCACATAAAACATAGCTCTTGGCATCCCTTTGTTATCAAAAAGAAACAAGCCATTATTTTCATTTCTTGATTTTCCGAGCATTACGCGAGGGGCACCACCAATCAATCCCTGTTCTTGATATATTTTGTATTTTTCATCCGCAGCTTTAGGATCTTTTTTACCGAGTTCATCAAGCTCTTTCATAATCTCTCCTGTTCTAGTCTGCGACTCATTGGATGGTCGGTCATTGAACATTATACCACTGCTTACAAATCTTTTGTCTCCCTCTTTGTAATCCTGTGTAAGCAGCTGCATTACTTGATCCCCGTCATATTGGTCATAGGTTAATGAAAGCCCTGAACTATGCCCGTTTGTATTTTTTTGTCCATCGTAAATGAATCCACCACATTCTATACCGTCCTCATTGAAAAACAGCATCCCAGAGCGTTTTTTTCGGTCTTCATTGGTTGGTTTTCCATTAATTTTTACTTTTCCATTCGGAAATTTTTCAACGTTTGTGATGATCATTTTTACGGTACCATCTTTTTCCACGATGTTAATTCTTTCGACATCAATCTCGCTAAATTTTTGATTGCCACTGTTTTTGAATGCAGATGTGGTAATAACAACCATTCCAACTACAGTAGCTACTGCAAAAGTCCTTAAAAAAATTAATTCTTTGTTCATTTCTTATATTATTTAGGTTAAACATAAGACAAAACTATTCTATGAAATTTTTCTAATGAACGACAAAACGATGAATAAAGGAAAAAATCGGTTAAACTAAGGAAATAGTGGATTGAGTTTAGGTTTAGAGTCTTCTGCAACAGGGGTAGAGGTGTTTTTGGTTGTAAATTGAAATGGGCTCGGAATGTAATTCGTGAGAACGGGTTTAATTAATCGTAACATTATCAACTATTATTACTCTTTGTTGTTATTTTGTCTATCATTTTTGCAATTCGTTCTACTTTTGTTGCATCTGTTTTTGCAGAATAAATCCATTCTAAAAATGTTTTTTGCTCTCCATTTGAATAACTTAAAAATGCTTCATAAGCATTTGGTACGTCCATTAAACAAAGCTTTAATTCTTCAGTAATTTCAGTTGGAAAATTGTCGGTAAATAAAATTATGCGAACATAATCGCCTTCTTCTTTTCTTATTTTTTTTCTTATTTCTGCTTTCACTGGCAGAAATAGATTTCCATTTCCCATTGGTTGCAAATTGTAATTTTTAATTTCAAATTTGTCAATTGTTCCTCGAACTCTTACCCAGCCAAAAGGTTTATTTTTGTTTTGTACTATTTCAGGAATTCTTGCAAATGTCCAACCGCCTTTACCTTGAAATTTTTCGAGTAAGTATTCTTTATCAACCAATGGGATTTGTTCTGTCATTTAAGTTAAGCTATTAAACACCAAAAATCAAGTTCCATTTTTGGTATTGCGCACGCAACGAAACTCTAGTTCTTGGTGGCAGTTTTTCTATTTAGTCGTGACTGTGTAAAAGTCATAAGTCGCTTTTGCGATGTTAGCTATAATTTTCTCGTTTGTATCAAAATCTTCTTTCGATTCACTCACAAAAACACTGATAATAAAATACTCACCATTTGGCAAAAAGACAATCCCAATATTGTTTACTGCAGCAGTAACTCCAGTTTCTTTGTTTGTTCCTGACCAACCCGTTTTGTGAGCAACAATTGTTCCTTCGGGCAATTGTCCTTTTATTCGGTTTTTCCCTGTTGTTGTTTCTTTATTTGTTTTCCAAAAGAAGTCATAACTGCTTTTGGAGAGTAAATTGTTTTTATTCTCATAAAACATTTTAAGTGTCTCGCTTGCAGTTTTAGGTGTTGTCCAATTTTCAAACATATTTTCCCACTTTGCTTGCATTTCTTCTTCGTTAAAAGTGATTTGTATATCCTGAATATTGTTCTTTTTAAAATATTCCTCAACAGTCTTAGGTGTTCCGATAAGTCTAATTAAAATATCGCAAGCAGTATTGTCACTATGTGAAACTGAATATTGAATTAATCTTTCAATAGTAAAACTCCCACCTTTCGGATTTTCGTCTCTAAGTGGACTCCAAAAATCTTCAGGTAATAGGTCATCTTTACTTATCTCAATTGTTTGGTCTAAAGAAAGGTTTCCTTTATCTACTTCTGCCAAAACTGCAAGTGCAATATGGAATTTAAAAACACTTTGCATTGGAAATCGTTTATCGCCGTGTAAAGAAATGGTGTCTTTTCCTTTATTTCCGATAATCGAAACTCCAACTATTGCTTTCTTGTCGGATACAATTTGCTCAATTTTTTTTCGTAGGGAATCAGTTCTATTATTTAAAGTCTGGCAACTTGTTGATAATAGTAAGTATAAAATCAATAAAATAATTAAGTTAAATATTTTTTTCATAATAATTTGTCCATAATTTTAAGTATGATTTCCACTTCCTTTTGTATTATCATCGGATTTTTGTCTGTTTATTTCTTGACAAAAAATATTCTTGTAATAAATATTCCTTTACCATCATCCTTTCCAGAGTCTGATTCAACACCGCTCGTAATAAAAGCTACTGACCAACCCTCCTTGACGACATCGTTTATTTTTGCAGCTATTATTGCGTCATTTGATGCAATATTGCCGAAATTTATACCCACTAAGCTATAAAAGTTTAATAACTTAGTCTCTTTCATATTTTCACCTACTTCTTTTAGATCTTCTCTTTCAATTAAATCCTGTTTTGATTTATTTCCTTCTCGCGTTGTCGTTAGCGCATTTACATCAGGTGATCCTTGGGTTTCAATAATTCTTGAACGACCAGCACCCATTGGCACTATTGATTCAATTATTGTTACTACTTTATACTCTTGTGCTGAAACAGTTAAAGTGGTTAATAAGCCAATCAAAAATAACATTTTTTTCATTTTGTTTTTGTTTTATTAGTTCTTACTCATTTGGCTTTTCAGAATCCGCCCAGTTTATTTGAGTGGGTTCTTGGCTCCACTTTATAAAATTATTTTTATTGATTTCGTCGTTTTGAAAACTTAAACAAAAACATAGCTAGAAGCAAATACACCCAAATATCGTTTGATTGACGAAGGTTAAGCGTTTTTAAGTTTTTCAAATACAACACCTTTATATTATTCTATTGCAATTGAATGGAAATTATCCATCTGGTTTTTTGGTGTAGAAGAGGGGAGTTTTCCTTTTTTATTTTCCATTTGTGTCAGAGAGTTATAATTAGTTGAGAATTATGAAGTAAACGGAATACTTCGTCAGTTTGCTTGATTGCATTTGAATTTGAATGAGTTTTAGTTTCGCTTATTTTTAAATGTTAATTACTATACCCTTTCACATAATCAACAATAAATTCTTTTGGATATTTTTTTTCAGTATCATTAATAATTTTATCTGGTATTTCATAAATTCCCAACATAAATTGCATTGGATAATCAGGTGATTGATTGATTTCTTTGACAATGACATTATCAATTAGGAATACAATTTTATCTTTTGTCCATTCGGTGGCATAAACGTGAAATTGGGAAACATCAATTTTGTATTCGTTTTCAGAAAAATCC
>NZ_JAQTPQ010000061.1 GCF_028712645.1 Flavobacterium sp.
TTCTCTAAATTTACTTTCACTTCACCCGAAACCTCAATTCCGTGGTCAGCAAAATGGGCTATTTCACTATAATGATGGGAAGAAGACAACAAAGCTTTTGATGGAATACATCCAACATTAAGGCAAGTTCCTCCAAGATTGGAATATTTCTCGATAATGGCTGTTTTGAAACCTAGTTGTGCGCAACGAATTGCTGATACATATCCGCCTGGACCTGAACCTATAATGACTACGTCAAATGAACTCATAGTTATGTGTGTTTTTGTTTTAGTGTTGCAAAAATAAGAAATAAAATTGCAATGGCAATTTCAATAGCAATGGCAATTAATATAATTTTTAAATCTCAATTACAGTTGTATTTTTCACCTCGCTAATCATAAAAGTACTATGGGTGCTTCCAATATGATCTAATGTCGTAAGTTTTGTAACCAAAAATTCCCGATAGGCTTCCATATCTTTTACTAGAATTTTTAAAATATAATCATAATCACCACTCACGTGATGACATTCTAGAACTTCTTTGAGCTTGATAACATCACTTTCAAATTTGGTCAAAAATTCTTTGGTATGTTGAATAAGTTTGATATGACAGAATACTACGAAACCCTTTTCAACTTTCGAACGATTAACCAAGACTACATATTTATCTATAACACCTTCCCTTTCCAACTTTTTAATGCGCTCATAAACAGCTGTAACCGAAAGGTCAAGTTTTAGAGATAATTCCTTGGTGGTTTTTTTACAGTCATTCTGCAAGAGAAAAAGTAACTTTTTGTCGATTGAATCTAGTGCCATTTGTTTAATTTTTAGGGTTTGAAATAAAAACTAAAATAGATATATTTTATCAGCTAAATTAGAAAATAAATTTAACATTTATTAATATAATAGATTTAAAATCTAAATAATTCAATTAGTATTGATTTATAACCTAACAATATTGAACTTTGTATTATAACTATTAAAAATTAAACAGATGAAATTCAATCCCGCAGATGACATTCAAGATTTACAGTACTTTGGCGAATTTGGAGGCGTAAATCCGTCTATTTCCGATTCATCTACGTATACTTTTCTTTCGGCAAAAACAATGTTCGATACTTTCGAAGGCAATACCGACGGTTGTTATTTGTATTCACGACATTCATCACCAAGCAATTTGTATTTAGGTCAAGCATTGGCAGCAATGGAAGCTACGGAAGCTGCTAATGTAGCAGCCTCAGGAATGGGAGCGATTACACCTGTGCTTTTACAACTTTGCGGTTCTGGCGACCATATTGTTTCCAGTAGAACTATTTATGGTGGAACTTATGCTTTTTTGAAAAATTTCAGTCCAAGATTAGGCATCAAAACTACGTTTGTCGATATTACAAAAATGAATAAAGTGGAGGCAGCAATTACAGCTGAAACCAAAGTTTTGTATTGTGAAACTGTAAGCAATCCTTTACTTGAAATTGCAGACATTGCAAGTTTGGCAAAAATTGCAAAAAAACATAATATAAAACTCGTTGTCGATAATACTTTTTCGCCATTATCGGTTTCTCCTGTAAAATTGGGAGCCGATATTGTCATTCATAGTTTAACTAAATACATCAACGGAAGCAGTGATACTGTTGGTGGCGTAACTTGTGCCTCACAGGAATTTATTGATAGTTTGAAAAATGTAAATAACGGAGCGAGTATGCTTCTTGGTCCAACAATGGATAGTTTACGTTCGGCAAGCGTGATGAAAAATTTGAGAACTTTACACATTCGAATGAAGCAACACAGCCATAATGCAATGTATCTGGCTGAACGTTTCGAAAACGATGGATTAAAAGTTGTTTATCCAGGTTTGAAAAGTCATTCTGGTCATAATTTATATGCGACTATGATAAATCCAGAATATGGTTTTGGTGGAATGATGACTATAGACGTTGGCTCTTTAGACAAAGCCAATGAATTAATGGAATTAATGCAAAGCCAAAAATTAGGCTATTTAGCTGTGAGTTTAGGGTTTTATAAAACCCTGTTTAGCGCACCAGGAACTTCAACTTCCAGCGAAATTCCTCTGGAAGAACAAGAAGCAATGGGCTTAACCGATGGATTAATTCGTTTTTCTATTGGATTGGATAATAACATCGAGAGAACCTACCAGATGATGAAAGAATGTATGGTTGAACTTGGAATTTTGTAGTTTAAAATAAAATCTAAAAAACAAATCCGTTTCGCTACAAAAAATAACGAAACGGATTTTTTTTTCAATTTGAAATTATCATTTAAAAACAACTCCAAATTTCAAAGCTTCTGCTTTAGCTTCTGGAACTAATTTTTTTAGATTGGCAATCCTTGTGGCATCAGCAGGGTGAGTACTAAGAAATTCTGGCGATTTATTTCCACCAGAATTTGCAGCCATTCTCTCCCAAAATGTGATAGCTTGATCTGGATTATAGCCTGCAATTGCCATCAATGTCAATCCTATTTTATCGGCTTCACTTTCGTGGCTTCTACTAAAAGGAAGCATCACTCCTACTTCAGATCCAATTCCGTAATATTGTTGCCACATTTGTTGCTGTTCAGCACTCTGATTTCCTGTGGCAACAGCTACTCCAACTGCACCAATTTGTTGCAATTGAGCCGCGCTCATCCTTTGTGCTCCGTGATTTGCCAGTGCATGAGAAACTTCATGTCCCATAACGGTAGCTAAACCAGCATCATCTTTAGTAATTGGCAAAATACCCGAATAAACTACGATTTTTCCACCTGGCATACACCAAGCGTTAACTTCTTTATTTTCTACCAATTTATATTCCCATTGATAGCCATTCAAATATTGAGATTGACCATTAGCCTTTAACCAACGCTCTGCAGCTGCCCTGATTTTCATTCCTACATTTTCAACTCGTTTTGCATCTGAAGTTCCTACGACAACTTTATTTTCTTTCAAAAATGTTCCATATTGTTGAAAAGAGGATGGAAACAATTCACTATTAGAAACAAAATTTATACTCTTTTTTCCTGTAAATGGATTTGTAGCACATGCCATAATGAGTAACAAAATACCTATCGAAAATACTATTTTACTTTTTTTCATAAATGAGAGAATTATATTTATATTGTGTTTTAAATTTATTTACCAATAATATGCAAATCTGTAAATTCTTTGCCAACGATTAGATAATTTCCTTTTTCAAAAGCAATTTTGTCGAATAAAATTTTCTCGTTATCAATTTCAATCTCTTTAATTTTAAACGGCAATCCAAATAGATTTATTTTATATTTTGAATAATTAGTATCATATTTACCTTCCTTATGCAACTGGATTATAAGCTCTTTTTCCTTGCCAATGGTTTGAAAAGACAAGAAACTATATCTTCCTTTCTTGTAATCATAACCATCCTGAGCATCCTCATAAACCACTGATTTTTCCTTGCCTTCTTTGTAATATAAATCCAAAGTCAATTCATCGAATTCTAATTCGCCAACATATTGTTGAACAGGATACTTTGGAATTATGGCTCCTGCTTTTACAAAAATAGGAATTTGGTCAAACTTGGTATCAACCCAGACTTCTTTTCCACCAATTATTGATTTGTTTGTCCAGTAATTATACCATTGACCACGAGGAATATACATTCTTCGTCCTAAAGAATTGGGTTCAAGAATTGGGCAAACCAAGATTTGGTTTCCAAAAATAAATTCGTCATTTCGATAATGTGTCTGAATATCATCTTGATCATAATACACTAATGGTTTCAACATTGGAATTCCTTCTTCAATATATTGCCAAAACATCGTGTATAAATAAGGTAGCAATTGGTAACGAAGGCTTACAAATTTTCGAGTAATGTCAATTACTTCTTCGTCAAAAGCCCAAGGTTCTTGATTGCCGTGATCTCCAGAAGAATGCGTTCTGCAAAAAGGATGAAAAACGCCTAATTGTATCCATCGTGCATATAATTCGCCTGTTGGTTGTTCGGCAAATCCGCCAATATCTGAACCTGTAAAACCCATTCCTGAAATACACATTCGTTGCACTTGGATATTAGCAATCCACAAATGTTCCCAACTTGCTACATTATCGCCAGTCCACGAAGAAGTATATCGTTGAGCTCCTGAATATGCTGATCTCGTAATTACAAAAGGTCTTTTGGGATAAGCAAACCGTTTTACTCCATGATAAGTTGCCCTTGCCATTTGCGTACCGTAAATATTATGTGCTTTTCTATGACTACATGGATTTCCTTCATAATTATGACGCACATCCATCGGGAAAGTTTTGTTGGGAACTTCCATTACGGCTGGTTCATTCATATCATTCCAAACTCCTTTTACTCCAATATCTGAAATCAATTCCTTGAATAATCCTGCCCACCATTCTCTTACTTCAGGATTTGTATAATCAGGAAAATTACATTCACCAGGCCAAACTTTCCCTTTCATATAAGGACCATCGGCTCTTTTGCAGAAATAATCTTTCTCCAAAGCTTCTTTATAAATTGAATATTCTTTGTCAATTTTTATTCCAGGGTCAATGATTACAATAGTTTTAAATCCGTCTTCGGCAAGTTCTGCAACCATTCTTTTTGGATCTGGAAAATATTCTTTGTTCCAAGTAAAGCATCGAAAACCTTCCATATAATCAATATCCAAATAAATGGCATCACAAGGAATTTGCAATTCCCTGAATTTAGCTGTAACTTCTTTTACATTGCTTTCTGGAAAATAACTCCATTTGCATTGGTGATAACCCAATGCCCAAAGCGGCGGCAATTCAGGTTTTCCAGTCAAATCTGTATAGGTTGTAACCACATCTTGCATTTGTGGTCCATAAATAAAATAATAATTCATTTCTCCACCTTCGGCCCAAAAACTGGTTACATTTCTCCTTTCATTACAAAAATCAAAATAAGTCCTAAAAGTATTGTCAAAAAAGATTCCGTAGGATTGTTTGTTTTGAAGACCAATATAAAACGGAACCACTTTGTATAATGGGTCTTGATCCTTACTGAAAGCATATTGATCAGTTGCAAAATTTTCCAAACGTTTTCCCTTCAAATTCAGTTGGGTTGCTTTATCTCCAAGTCCATAAAAGCATTCGCCATCTTTTGAAGCCTTGCTCATTTTAACGATATTGCCTCCATATTCATAGCTTTCTTCCCAATGAAAACCCAATTCATCTTCCAAAATTATATTGTCTTTCAAATCAAAAATGGATACTCTCATATCTATTTTTTGAATTCTACATTGCAATTTACTGGTTTTCACTTGATAATATTCTTCTTCTTCAGTAACTTCAAGAAAATTATATCCGTGAGAATGACTTTTGTCAATAGCATAAGAAAAATCGTTTGAAAAATAACCTTTCACAGTATATCTAAAACGTAGCATACTGTCTCTTAACACTGTTAATTTTAAAATCACAGTTCCATCAGTATGAAAAAATACTGAATCTACTTCGTGATTAAAAGATATTACTTTTGCTGGATACAAGTCCCCTTTGTATTCTAATTCTGTATTTATAATCATTTTTATGAACTAAATTAAATCTCGATTTTAGTTTTCAAAAATACGGAAATACTTCTGAAACCTTCATTAATATTGACATAATTCACAGAAAAGAAGCATTTGATTTCTTTGATAAAAAACCCAATTCTATTTTTGTTCTTTACTTCAACTAAAAAACAAAAATGAAATTGGGTATAAAACTCAATTGAATTTTACGAAAATTTATACACCGACACGCTCAAAGGAGGCAAAAGTAACTCAATCGAATATCCACGTCCATCGTATGGCGAAGCTTCGATAACTAATTTTTCTAAATTTGCTACTCCACTACCTCCATAAATAGTTGCATCACTATTAAAAACCTCAGTAAGTTTTCCTTTTTTTGGTAAACCAATGCGGTAATTTGGCCTCACTACTGGAGTGAAATTACAAACTACAATTAAATCGTCTTTTGGATTGTTTCCTTTTCGAATATAAGACATCACAGCATTTTGATGATCGGAATAATTAATCCATTCGAAACCTTCTGGACTAAACTGTTTTTCGTGCAATGCTGGATGGGATTTGTAAAGAGCATTTAAATCAGTTATTGTTTTTTTGATACCTTCGTGAAAAGGATATTGCAATAAATGCCAATCTAAACTTCTTTCAAAATTCCATTCGGCACTTTGACCAAATTCACTTCCCATAAACAATAATTTTGTTCCAGGATGTGTAAACATATAACCATAAAGCAAGCGCAAATTAGCAAATCGCTGCCATTCATCACCAGGCATTCTTCCTGCAATAGATTTTTTACCATAAACTACTTCATCGTGCGAAAGCGGCAACATAAAGTTTTCAGAAAAAGCATAAGTCATTGAAAAGGTCAAATCATTTTGATGGTATTTTCGATAAACCGTTTCTTTTTGAAAATATTCCAAAGTATCGTGCATCCAACCCATCATCCATTTCATCCCAAAACCTAATCCTCCTGCAAACGTAGGTCTAGAAACCATAGGGAAAGAAGTACTTTCTTCGGCAATAGTTTGAATGCCTTCAAAATTAGAGTACACTGCTTCATTAAATTCTTTAAGGAAGCTTATTGTATCAAAATTTTCTCTTCCACCATAAATATTAGGCTCCCATTCTCCGTCTTTTCTAGAATAATCTAAATATAACATTGAAGCAACGGCATCTACCCGAAGACCATCAACGTGATAATGTTGCAACCAAAAAATCGCATTGCTTATCAAGAAAGAACGCACTTCATTTCTTCCATAGTTAAAAACTAAACTTTTCCAATCAGGATGATAGCCTTTTCTGCGGTCTGGATGTTCGAAAAGATTGGAACCGTCAAAAAATCCTAAACCGTGAGCATCGTCTGGAAAATGAGATGGAACCCAATCCAGAATCACTCCAATTCCTGCTTGGTGCAATTTATCGACCAAAACCATAAAATCCTGTGGTTTCCCAAAACGAGAAGTGGGTGCAAAATAACCAACCAACTGATAACCCCAAGACGGATCATACGGATATTCCATTATTGGCATAAACTCAACGTGAGTAAAACCAGTTTCTTTTACATAATTTACCAAATCTTCGGCCAATTCTAAATAAGTCAAGAATTTACCTTCAGTATTTCGTTTCCATGAACCTAAATGAACTTCATAGACAGAATACGGTTTGTCTAAATCATTATGGTCTTTACGCGTTTCCATCCATTTTTTATCTTTCCATTGGTAATTCAAATCCCAAACAACTGAAGCTGTGTGTGGTGGATGTTCACAGTATAAAGCAAACGGATCAGCTTTTTCGGTGATAATTCCTCCGTTATTAGATTGAATTTTATATTTATAGGTTGCTCCTTTATCAATTCCAGGAATAAATCCTTCCCAAATCCCTGATGAATCCCAACGCACTTGCAATTGGTGTTCGCCTTGAATCCAATAATTGAAATCCCCAACCACGGAAACAGAACGCGCCGATGGTGCCCAAACGGCAAAATAAACGCCTTTTACTCCATCAACTTCAAGAAGATGTGCGCCTAATTTTTCGTATAATCTGAAATGTTTTCCAGCTTTGAATAAATCAATGTCGAAATCGGTAAAAAGGGAATAAGGTTGTACTTTGTTCATTTTTTTTGTTTGGTTTAATGGTATTTTTATGGAACACGGATGAAACGGATTTCAAACGCGGATTTTTTATTATTTTATAAACGAAATCAGGCGGTTTCCTTGAATCGTGAGCTTTAATTTTTAATTCGTAATTTTTAATTAATTTTCCTAAACTCCATAATACTAGCAATTCCCGTTAATGGAATTACAGCCCAACGTGGTCTAGAATTTAATTCATATCCCAGTTCATAAACCGCTTTTTCGAGCAGGCAATATTTCAACAAGAAATCAATCTCATTTCTGTAACCAATGTTTAAATTTCCTCCTTGGGCGACTTCAGTATAAGTCTGGATAAAAACGCCTACAAAATATTTGAACAAAATTTCTCCTGCTCTAAAAAGCTCTTCTTGCTCATAAGGATATTTGTCTTTATTGTTAAAAATGGTGGCATAAATCGAGTAATGAAACGAGCGAAACATTCCGGCGACGTCTTTCAATGGTGGTTGTTTCACTTTCCGGTCACGAATAGTACTTTCTGGTTCACCTTCAAAATCAAGGATATAAAAGTCGTCACCATTCACCAAAACTTGACCCAAATGATAATCTCCGTGAATACGAATTCGCTCCGATTTCATTTTTGTCCAATCGAAATCTAGAAATAATTTTCTAATTTCTTTCTTATGGTCTAAAAATTGGTTGGCTAATTCTAAAGCCAATCCATCAAGTTTATGGAGGTTATTTTCGAGAATATTTAACCTATTTTGGAACTGATATGTCAATCTGTTTTTAAGCCAAACCGTATAATCACCATTATAAGTTGTTGGTGTAAAAGCCGTTTCGTGAACATCACTTCCGAGCGCAATATGCATTTCGGCTGTTCTTGTTGCTAATGTTTGAATACGCATAAAAATACTCAGTCCAGCCCAATCAATGATTTCGTGGGGAACTTCATTGATTTTTAATCTTTTAAACAATTCAATATCCGGTAATTTAGTGATATTAATTTTTTTATACTTCAGATTATCAAAAATTTTATCGACTTCTCCGAGCATAAATTGCCAAGCATCTCCTTGGTTAGGAACTAATTCCTGCATCAATGCCAAGGTAATATTTCCTTCGGATAATGCAACGCTAATGCTTCCCATATAAGCTGGAGAACTTTTGAAATTCATTCTTTCAGTAAGAAAACGACTGATTTCATAATCGGGATTCATACTAATGTAGATTCGTCTAAAAATTTTCAGTACTAAAGTATTATTGTAAATTATAGAAGTATTGCTTTGCTCCACTCCCATAAATTTGGAAGTTTTATATTCCTCTTCTTCGAGCTTTTCCCCTTTATGAAATTTAACTTTCAAATCAGATTTTACTCTAGAATGAACAATTTTTTCGAACAATAATTTTCTAAAATCTTCTTGATGCAACGCATCAACAAGAAATCCGGTTTGACCGTTCATTTCTACGGGAGCAATTATTGTATTGGTATCCAACTCCTCTTCTGACATAAAAGCAAGAGGCATAAAATAGTGTTGATAAAAGGCTTCTTTGAAATTGACTTCAAGCAAAACACCATAATAAGTGTTGTCTTTTGAAGTTATTTTGAAAAAATCGACAACTTCAATATACTTCAAAGTACTCGCTTTACCACCATACCAACGTTTATTGATAATATAATTCTCAAGAATATCTGAAGAGAAAATCTTTACAAATTCCTTGTCTTCAAATGCATTTTTCCAATCTGTTTTAAAAACAAACGGATTTTGAAATTCATCTCCATTAATCTTGTTATCTTTCATTATCGATGGATTTTAAATAAATGAAAAGGCAATTCAGGCGAAAGTTCTACAAAATTCCATTCTCTGTCCCAAACATAGGTGTTTCCGGTAATTAAATCGGTAATTTGAATAGGAATTCCTCGCCACAAACCCATTGGAAACCTAATCATTGCTTGACTTTTATTAAATGCATCAAGGCTGGCAACCATCAAAGTCTCGTCTTGTTTATCATCATCAAATTTATAATAAGCCAAAACTTGATCATTATTGGTATCACAAAAAACAATATTATTCGTTTGCTGCAATGAAATTTGCTCTTTTCTGATGGTATTAATGCGAGTAATTAAAGTTGTAATTTTATTCTTTTTGTCCCAATCCCATTTGTAAAATTCATATTTTTCTGAATCTAAATATTCCTCGTTATCAGGCTTCATTGGTGTCGAAACCATATATTCGAAAACAGGACCATAAATCCCAACACTGGAACTTAATGTTGCTGCAAGGAAATATTTTTGAAGATGAATAGATTCATTCCCGCTTTGCAAAGCATAAGGATTGATATCTGGCGTATTAGGCCAAAAGTTAGGGCGATAAAATTCTTTTTGTTCCGTTTGTGTCAATTCTTCAACATATTCAATCAATTCTTTTTTAGAATTTCTCCAAGTAAAATAAGTATAAGATTGTGTAAACCCTTGCTTGGCTAACTCATTCATAATTTTTGGACGTGTGAAAGCTTCTGCCAAAAACAAAACATCTGGGTGTTTTTTCTTGATTTCACCAATCAGCCAACCCCAAAAAAAGAATGGTTTTGTGTGCGGATTATCGACTCTAAAAATCTTGATATCGCATTCTTCTACCCAAAATAAGGCAACGTCCAATAATTCCTTCCAAAGGTTTTTCCAGTCGCTGCTTTCAAAGTAAATAGGCTGAATATCTTGGTATTTTTTGGGAGGATTTTCGGCATATTGAACCGTTCCGTCAGGACGCCACTTGAACCATTGCGGAAAATCTTTTACATAAGGATGATCTGGTGCTGCTTGTAAAGCATAATCCATTGCAACCTCGATTCCTAAATCTTTTGCTTTTTTTACCAAAGATTTAAAATCATCAATACTTCCTAATTCTGGATGTGTGGATTTGTGTCCGCCATATTGCGAGCCAATTCCCCAAGGCGAACCTACATCACCAGGATTTGCATTGGTAGCATTGTTTTTTCCTTTTCTATTTACTTCTCCGATTGGATGAATTGGCGGAAAATACAAGGTGTCAAAACCCATTTCGGCAACTCTTGGCAATAACTTTTCACAATCTTTGAAAGTTCCGTGTTTTCCTTCTTCTTGAGAAGCTGAACGTGGAAAAAATTCATACCAAGTACTGAATAATGCTTTTTTCCTATCTACATAAACCTTCAATTCAGATGATTTATTTTCTATAAACCGAATAGGATATTTTTTAAAGATTTGATGCAAGTCGATAGAAATTGATTCTTGAACAGCTTTGTCATAATCAGATTCAGTGGTAAAATAAGTAGCCACTTTTTCAAGATATTCTTTCTCGGAAGTATCGGCAAATTTCATAACTGATTTTACATATTCGGCTCCTTCCAACAATTCTGATTTCACATATTGATTATCGTGTATTTTTCTCTCGGTTCCGTGTTGCCAGTTGAGTGCATAATCTATCCAACCTTCAACAAAATAGGAATAAAAGCCTTGTTTTTCAACCTTGAATTCGGCAACCCAAACATCATTATCTTTTGGATTCATCCTAACTTCCTGCCATTTTTTATCCCTTTCATGCTTGAATTTCACGCAACATTCTAAGATATCATGTCCATCAGAAAAAACGTCTGCGGTTACAGTTATATTTTGTCCAACAATTCTTTTTATAAAATTAGCACCACAATCTATTTGTGGCGATACATTTTCAATTACTATACGCGTTTGTTTCTGCATTTTGTATTTTTAAAAGACGACTAAATTTAGTGAAAATTATATTATAAAACTGTAATAAAAACCTATTACTATCTATTATATTGTGTAATTATCTGGAATGATTGCCCCTTTTTTGACAACTACAATCCCATCTTTAATAGCATATAATTCATTTGTAAAATTTTCCAAATGCTTACCTCCATTGATTGTAACACCATTACCTATTCTGCAGTTTTTATCGATAAGTGCATTACTGATAAAACAGTTTTCGCCAATTCCCATCAGTTGTTTATTATCATTAATATCCTCATTCATATCCTCAATATTTTGATAGAAATCGTTACCCATCACATAGCAATTTTGAACAACAGTTCCTTCACCAATTCTTGAGCGAATTCCAATTACAGATCGACTTATTTCCTTAGCATTTATGATACATCCATCTGAAATTAAAGATTTTTCGACTAGTGTTTTATAAAATTTTGAAGGCGGTAACAATCGAGGTCTAGTAAAAATTTTATTTTCATTATCAAATAAATTAAATTTAGGTAAATCATCTGTTAGACCGATATTAGCTTCAAAAAAGGAATCAATATTACCAATATCTGTCCAATATCCTTCATATTGGTAACTTAATATTTTTTTGTTACCAACGGCTTGCGGAATGATTTCTTTTCCGAAATCTTTAGTTACTGGGTTTTTCATTATTTCAACCAATAATTTTCTGTTAAAAATGTAGATTCCCATCGAAGCTAAATAATGTTTTCCCTCACTTTTCATTTGGTCGCTTACATCTGATTTCCAATCTGCCAATAGTTCCTTGGCTGGTTTTTCTATAAAAGCTTCGATACAACTTTCGGCATTTGTTTTTAATATTCCAAATTCCGGAGCATCCTTATCGTTTACAGGCAAAGTTGCAATTGAAATATCGGCTTCACAATTTATATGTGCCTCAATCATATCATTGAAGTCCATTTGATATAATTGATCTCCTGAAAGAATCAAAGCATAATCAAAATCATGATTCAAAAAATGAGGCATACATTGCCGAACTGCATCGGCAGTCCCTTGAAACCATGTTGGATTATCTGGGGTTTGTTCGGCAGCAAGAATATCAACAAAAGACTGGCTAAAAGCATTAAAAGTATAGGTGTTTTTTATATGTGCATTTAAAGAAGCTGAGTTAAATTGTGTCAAAACAAAAATTCTTTTAATATCTGAATTCATACAATTTGAAATAGGAATATCTACCAATCTATATTTCCCTGCAATCGGAACTGCTGGTTTTGACCTTGTCTCAGTTAACGGATACAATCTTGATCCTTGTCCTCCTCCTAAAATAATTGCAATGACACTTTTCTTTTTAGCTTTCATTTTTATTTGTTGTTAAATTGTACATTTCTATTTTAATAAACACATAATTTTGCTTAAATACCAATTAAACATTTCTAAATTGTGTTATATTTATGTTTTTCTAAATTTAGTAAAAAAAAAATAATATCATAACTAGAATGAAAATTTACTAAAATGCCAAAAAATACTCCCAATCACATCCAATCGTTGAAAATTCCTAAAATAATACTGCAAAGTAGTAAATTTATCTCTTTTATTTCGCCAAAATTAGCAACATTGTTTGCTGCAAAATTATTCACTAGCCCAATAAAACATACAATTCCAAAAAGGGAAATAGAAATGGACGGCAAAAGCACCCAAAAACTAATTAATATTCCTGCAATCAACAAGAAAGTGATTCTTTATCAATATGGTGAAAGTAAAAAGAAAATTTTGTTGGTACACGGCTGGTCTGGACGAGGAACACAACTTTTTAAAATTGCTGACGAATTAATAAAAGTAGGATATTCAACCATTAGTTTTGATGCACCTGCACATGGAAAATCACCAGGAAAAACTACTATTATGTCCGAATTTGTAGAGTCAATTTTAGAAATAGAAAGACAGTTTGGTCCATTTGAAGCCGCAGTTGGTCATTCTTTGGGAGGAATGTCTCTACTAAATGCAACAAAAAAAGGATTAAATCTAAATAATTTAGTAATTATTGGGAGTGGAGATATTGTTCAGGATATTCTTGATACATTCGTCGCAAAATTAGAATTAAAACCTAGTATCAGCAACCAATTACGTTTGCATTTTGAGAAAAAATTTGGTGAAGAAATGGATAATTATTCCGCTTATAAATCAGCAATGAAAATTTCAATTCCCGTTTTAATAATACACGACAAAAATGATATAGAAGTTCCAGTTGGAGCAGCAATTCACATTCATAAGCATTTAAAAAATGGAGAATTATATTTAACAGAAGGGCTAGGTCACCAAAAAATCCTTGGTAATCAAGATGTAATTGAAAAAGTAGTTCAATTTATTCAAAATCATAAATCATTTCAAAAATGATTCTTTAAATTCAGGTTTAATTCTATTTTTAGAAGCTTGTTCATAGGCAAATGCAATTCCTATCAATTTTGGTTCGTTATATGAAGTTCCAAAAAAGGAAATACCTACTGGTAAATCATACGCTTTCCCTCCTGGAACAGTAATATGAGGATAACCGCTTACTGCTGCAGGCATCGTCAAAGAATATCCCCAACGATCTCCGTATATCATATCAATACTACAGGCTGGTCCCATTGTTATTCCACAAATTGCATCAAGTTTGTTTTCAGAAAAAACAGAATCCAAAATACTCTTGCTGCCTTTATGACATTTATCAAATACTTCTTTATAATTTTTATCATCAAGTCTATTTTTCAAATTTGAACTTTCTAAGATTTCTTGTTTAAAATAAGGCATCGCCTTATCTTCATTAGCACTATTAAAATCAATAACTTCTTTTAAATTTTTTACTTTCGCATTGGATGTCGCTAAATAACTATTCAATCCATCTTTAAATTCATATTGCATTAATTCAAATTCTGCGTCACTTAGAGCATTTATTTTATCTATATAATCGATTTCAATAATTGTAGCTCCGTTTTGTTTAAGAACATCGAGGGCGTTTTCTAAAACAACATTGATAAATTGATTATTACCTTGCGGCTTTTTTTCGATTCCAATTCGTTTACCCTTCAAAGCATCTAAATCTAAGAATTGAGTATAGTCATTAAAACTTCTCCCTCTACTTTCTTCAGTAATTGAATCTGAATTGTCTATTCCTGAAAGTACCCCTAATAAAATTGCCGCATCTTTTACTGTTCTAGCCATTGGACCAGCAGTATCTTGAGTTTTTGAAATTGGAATAATTCCTATTCTACTAACCAACCCAACAGTAGGTTTAATACCAACAATTCCATTTACTGAAGCAGGACAAACAATCGAACCATCTGTCTCAGTACCAACCGCAACTACACAAAAGTTAGCTGCCACAGCAACACCTGAACCAGCACTCGATCCACAAGGATTATGATCCAAAATATATGGATTTTTAGTTTGCCCCCCTCGACTACTCCATCCTGAACAAGATTGAGTAGAACGAAAATTTGCCCATTCACTTAAATTAGATTTTCCAATAATAATGGCACCAGCTTCTCGCATTTTTTTTACAATAAATGCATCATTTGAAGCTAGGTTGCCTTCCATCGCCAATGCTCCTGCGGTAGTTTGCATTTTATCTGCTGTATCAATATTATCTTTGATTACTATGGGAATTCCATGCAATGTACCTCTAGCTTTACCCTCTCTACTTTCTTTATCTATTTTTCTTGCTAATGAAACAGCATCGGGATTTATTTCTATAATTGCATTTAAATTTGGACCACTACTATCAATATTATTAATTCGTTTTAAATAAAATTCTACTAATTGCTCAGAAGAATACTTTCCTGAAACCAATTTTTCCCTTAAACTACTTATAGTTTCTTCATCAAGTTCAAATGCTTCCGTTGCACCAACATCTACTTTTTTATCACCAATATCTTTTTTAGAATTATTACATCCATCAAGAAATAGACTTGTAATCCCAACGGTTGCTAGAGTTGTAGTAGTCAAAAAGGTTCTTCTTTTCATATATTTTTCATATATTTTTAGGTGTCAAAAGTTTTAAAATTGATTTAATATTAATTTGATAAATATATAACTAATATTCAAAATTTTAAATATAAACTTAGTCTATGATAAATATAAAATTATCATTGTTGTCCGATAAAAACTTTTTAAAATTAATAAAACCTAATAAATATGGATCCAAAGGAAGGTGACGAAGGAGTCCGAAGGACAAAAACGTCGTAGCTACAAACAAAAAACCCCGTTTCGTTAGAAACAGGGTTTTTAAGAATCTGAAACAAGTTCAGATTAAAGAAAGGCGACGACATACTCTCCCACATAATTGCAGTACCATCTGCGCAGGCGGGCTTAACTACTCTGTTCGGGAAGGGAAGAGGTGAGCCCCGCCGCAATAACCACCTTAAGGTCGTTTTGCAA
>NZ_JAQTPQ010000307.1 GCF_028712645.1 Flavobacterium sp.
AATAACAGGTCCAGTTAATTTATCTACCTCTTCGATTGTAAGACCTAATTCTTTAACTAAATGGAATAGGCTTTGGATTCCGTAAATTCCAATTCTATTGCCAATAAAAGCAGGAGTATCTTTGGCAACGACCGAAGTTTTGCCTAAGAATTTTTCTCCATATATAGTAAGGAAGTCCAACACTTCAGTTGAAGTTTGTGGACCAGGAATGATTTCGAATAATTTTAAGTAACGAGCTGGATTGAAAAAGTGAGTTCCACAAAAGTGTTTCTGGAAATCATCACTTCTTCCTTCACTCATAAAATGAATAGGAATTCCCGAAGTATTAGAAGTGATTAAAGTACCAGGCTTGCGGTATTTTTCTATTTGTTCAAATACCAATTTTTTGATATCCAATCGTTCTACAACAACTTCAATAATCCAATCTACGTCAGCAATTTTTGATAAATCATCAGTTGTATTTCCAGTTGTAATTCTACTGGCAAATTTCGGATGATAAATAGGCGAGGGCTTTGATTTTAAAGCATTTTGAAAATGTTCGTTGACCAAGCGGTTGCGAACGATTTTGCTTTCTAATGTCAATCCTTTCTTGATTTCGGCTTCTGTGAGTTCTTTTGGAACAATGTCCAAAAGCAGTACTTCGACCCCAATGTTGGCAAAATGACAAGCAATTCCCGAACCCATAATTCCGGATCCGATTACTGCAACTTTTTTAATAGCTCTTTTCATTTTAAACTGTTTATAGTTTTTTGTTTATGGTTTATAGTTTGCAGTTATTAAATCACAATCTATTTTCTATATTCTATTCTCTTTTTCTTCTAAAAAATCTTCTTTTCTGTAATTAAATTGTTTATGATTTCTGAAGTTTCAATAAAATGTTGAAGTTTTTCTTCGGAAATGTGTTCTTTAATGGTTTCGTTAAACTTCAAAACAGTATTTTTTGATAATTCTCTTTTTTCTTTCCCAAATTCAGTAAGAAAGATAAGAACTCCACGACCATCTTCTGGATTTTTTTCCCGAATAATTAGCCCTTTTTCTTCCATTGATTTTAGGGTTCTGGTTAAGCTAGTGGCTTCCATCCCCATCCTTGGTCCTAAAGTTGTAGATGGTGTTCCGTTGTCTTTATCGATACTCAATAGGACAAAACCGGTTGCCATTGTGGCTCCGTATTTTGCAGCTTCTTCGTTATACATTCTTGCAACAGCTTGCCAAGTTGCTCGAAGGATGTAATCTATCGTTTTGTCTTTCATATTTTACGCAATCGATTTCAAATATATAAAAAAATACTATGCACGCATAATAAATTAAAAATATTTTTTATTTAATTTTTAGAATAAAAAAACTCCACAAAAATTTGAGGAGTTTAAATAAGACTTATTTTAGAATTGTATTGAAAATTCTAACCATATATTTTATGGAATAAATCAATATATTTTTCCATAACAATTTTTCGTCTCAGTTTTAGAGTAGGCGTGAGGTGACCACCATCAATAGACCAAATATCTGGAGTTAATTCGAATCGTTTTATTTTCTCCCAATTTCCAAATTTTTCATTCAAAATATCGACTTCTTCTTGAATACGTTCAATTACTTTTGAGTTGTTAATAATTTCTTCGTTAGTTTTTCCAACACTAATTCCGTGTAATTTTTCCCATTCTCTAACAAATTCAAAATTAGGCTGAATGAATGCCGCTGGCATTTTTTGTCCATCTCCAATGACCATTATTTGCTCAATAAAACGAGATTGCTTCATTGCATTTTCCAATAATTGAGGCGAAATATATTTGCCTCCAGAAGTTTTAAACATTTCCTTCTTTCTATCCGTAATTTTAAGGAAGCCTTCACTGTCAATTTCTCCAATATCTCCAGTGTGAAAATAACCACTGACAATCGCTTCTTTAGTCAAAGCTTCGTCTTTGTAATATCCCATCATTACATTGGGTCCTTTGCAAAGAATTTCTCCGTCTTCGGCAATTTTTATTTCTACGTTATCAATAATTTTGCCTACTGTGCCAATTTGAAAACCGTGGTTTCTCATATCATTTACAGCAATCACGGGTGAAGTTTCGGTTAAACCATAGCCTTCCATTACTGGAATTTCAGCAGCGGCAAAAATTCGGGAAAGTCTTGGTTGTAATGCGGCACTTCCCGAAACCATTAAATCTAGATTACCTCCTAAACCAGTTTTCCATTTGCTGAAGATTAGTTTTCTTGCTATTTTTAATTGAGTTTCATACCAAAATCCATTGGCTCCGTATGGTTTATATCTTAGTCCTAAATTGACAGCCCAAAAGAATAATCTTCTTTTAATTCCGGTTAGTTGCAACCCTTTTGAATAAATCTTGTCATATACTTTTTCAAGAAGTCTTGGCACGACTGTCATTACAGTTGGTTTAACTTCATTTATATTGTCACTTATTTTATCAATTGATTCTCCAAAATATATTGAAACTCCATAATATTGATATAAATACAAAATCATTCTTTCGAAAATATGGCAAATAGGCAAGAAGCTCATTGCTCGACTTTTTCCTTTTTCAAAAGGAATTCTCGAAGCACTATCCAAGACATTGGAGACTATGTTTTTATGAGAGAGCATAACTCCTTTTGGTTTTCCTGTTGTTCCAGAAGTATATATTATGGTAGCTAAATCTTCGGCTTTTACGTTGTTTTTCCTTTCTTCAACAAGATTTTGATTGATTTGATCTTCTCCAAGAACAAGTAATTCTTTCCAATTTTTACACCCTTTGATTTCGTTGAAAGAAAAAATATCTTTTAAGTTGGGAACATTATGCTTAATTAAATTTACTTTTCTCAATACTTCTTCATCCGAAACAAAACAATAAATAGCACCTGAATGATTCAATATATATTCATAATCATCTTCTGAAATTGTTGGATAAATTGGTATATTTTGTGCACCAGTTTGCAAAATTCCAATATCCATAATATTCCATTCGGTTCTATTATTGGTTGATATTATGGCAATTTTATCGTTTTTTTGAATTCCCATTCGAAGTAATGCCCTCGAAATGGTATTTGCTTTATCAATATATTCTTGCGTCGAAGTTTTTACCCAAACTCCATCTTGCTTTGTGACAAGAGCATCAAGTAAATTTTGTTTATCTAGTTGGTAATAAGGAAAGTCGAATAATCTTGTAATCTTGGTCATTCTAAATATGGGGTTAATTTTTATGCAAATTAATAAAAAATACCAAGAATTACAATTTTTGATTATTTAAAGTCAACAGAAAGAGAATTTACACAATATCTTACACCAGTTTTTGTTGGACCATCATTGAAAACATGACCTAAATGTCCTCCACAATTAGCACATACAATTTCGGTACGAATCATGCCATGTGTGTTGTCTTTTATATATTGTACTTTTCCTGGAATTGATTCGTCGAAAGATGGCCAGCCACAATGTGCATTAAATTTTGAATTGCTTTCAAATAGCGGTTCTTTGCATCCACCGCAAACATAAGTCCCGTTTTCGGCATGAAGGTTATAAGTTCCAGAGTGTGGGGATTCTGTTCCTTTTTGTCGAAGGATTCTATATTTTTCTTCGCCAAGCTCCATTTTCCATTGGGCTTCGGTTTTTTCTACTGGATATTTCATATGTATATAATATTTTTTTTATTGGAATATGGTATATTTATGAGTAAACCTTTATTCGTGTTCATGATTTAGTTATCATAATTATTTTTTTGGAATGAATAAGATTGAAACCGAATTTGTACAAAAACGTTTTCCTGTTGTTTCTGCTGGACCGTC
>NZ_JAQTPQ010000308.1 GCF_028712645.1 Flavobacterium sp.
CATCACACCCAAAGGGATGCGAGCAAAACGTAAAAAATCAAATTGAATACGTAAAATCAAAAGGTGCAATTGATGGCGCTAAAAAAGTCTTGGTAATTGGAGCATCAACCGGATTTGGTTTAGCTTCAAGAATTACTAGTGCTTTTGGTTCTGATGCTGCAACCATTGGTGTATTTTTCGAAAAACCTCCCGTTGAAGGAAGACCAGCTTCTCCAGGTTGGTATAATTCTGCAGCTTTTGAAAATGAAGCAAACAAAGCAGGTTTATATGCAAAAAGTATTAACGGTGATGCCTTTTCAAATGAAGTTAAGAGACAAACTTTAGATTTGATAAAAGCTGATTTAGGTCAAATTGATTTGATAATTTATAGTTTGGCTTCTCCTGTTCGTGTGCATCCGGTTACTGGAGTTTTGCATCGTTCGGTTTTGAAACCCATTGGAACAACTTATACGAATAAAACCGTTGATTTTCATACTGGATTAGTTTCCGAGATTAGTATTGAGCCTTGTCAGGATGATGATATTGCCAATACTGTTGCCGTAATGGGCGGCGAAGATTGGGCAATGTGGATTGACGCTTTGAAAGCGGAAAATCTTTTGGCAAAAGGAGCTACTACTGTTGCTTATTCCTATATTGGACCATCATTGACCGAAGCTGTTTACAGAAAAGGAACTATTGGTCGTGCCAAAGATCATCTTGAAGCTACTGCTTTTGCAATTTCTGATAGCTTGAAATCTATTGACGGAAAAGCATTTGTTTCTGTGAATAAAGCATTGGTAACACAAGCAAGTTCAGCCATTCCGGTTATTCCTTTGTACATTTCGTTATTGTACAAAATAATGAAAGCAGAAGGAATTCACGAAGGTTGTATTGAGCAAATTCAACGTTTATACCAAGACAGATTGTTTACAGGGAAACCAATTCCAACGGATGATAAAGGAAGAATTCGAATTGATGATTGGGAAATGCGTGACGATGTTCAAGAAAAAATTGCTACTTTATGGAAACAAGCTACAACAGAAAGTTTGCTAGAAATAGGAGATTTAGAAGGGTATAGAAAAGACTTCTTGAATCTTTTTGGTTTCGAATTTGACGGAGTAGATTATAAAGCTGATGCTGACGAAATGGTAGGAGTTTCGAGTATTGTTTAAAGAAATAGCAGTTATTTTTATATAAAACCATCACGAAAAACGTGGTGGTTTTTTTATGGATATAGATTATCTTTGTTAAAATTATAAAGCAAAAAACTTTAAAACTGCTGTGCGAAGTCTCCCGACTATGCCGTTCCAACTTTTATCCAATTATTTAAGGACTTGTGCTGGTTGTTTATTGGAACGGGTACGAAGTCGGGAGACTTCGCACAGCAATCCGCTAGTTTTAATAACGTTTTCGTTTTATAGAACACTTCGCACAGCTGGTTGCAAATCTGCGCTATCGTTGCCGACATATCCGAGCCATCAGGAGTTATTTTTTCAATAATATACTCTAACCATTGTTTAATTTTCTCTTTATGTTCTTTCTTTGTATTCATTAGAGGGAGCATTATAGCAACAAAAAAGCCCCGACTGGGGCTTTTAGTTTTTGTTACTCGCATATGGGAAAAGCAATTTTATAAAAATAATATTTACTCTTTTCGTCAAAAAAAGTATTTCCTTTGTCAACCGTTATTATTTTTTCATTATAATAATCAATTCTAACTAATCCTATTACAAATTTTTGAACAGATGGATTTAATTTCCTAACTGTAATATTCTTATCGTAACTAAATCTTTCTTGAAAAGTACAACCGTTATATTTAGGTGCTTTCTCAAAATCTTTTACACTAAAATATCTGTAAATATCATCACTGAATAAATACAACTTACCACTTCTTAATAACTTTTTTAAGTTTATACCATTTTTAATATCAACTTCATTTACTAAAAACATACCGTCTTGAGTATTTAAAGAAATTACACTTGTATTCTCTAAAGTAATAGTGTCTTTAGTTATGTAAAATTTTCTTTCCTCTTGAGCATTAGCTTTATAAAGAAAACTAAAACAAATCACAATAATTAACTTATTCAACTGTTCCATTTCGCAATTTTCTATATCCTTTATCTGTTTGTGGTGCTCTTGGATTTGACGCACCTTGTAGATGCAAAGTAGCTCTACCTGCTCCACTTTCAATAGGATTATTTACATTATTAGGATTATTTCGATTACTACCTACTGAATTTAATGTATTAGAAACATTGTCTGACTGTACATTGTTATTTCTATTTGGGTCAGTTGAACTTGCAGTCATAAGACCCTTTTCGGAATGAATTAAACCCAATGAATGTCCGACTTCGTGACTTCCTGTTTCAGCATCTTTTTTAGAATTTTTAACTTGAATGAAATTTTGAGATGTTGTTCCATTAGTATTTGCATCAAGTTTGTTATCATCTACTACCTTATATACATTTCCTTCCCCAGAAGTATTACTTGATAATGCTTGATTCAGAGCTCCCATTTCAGTCTGTCCTTCACTTGGAGTTACTACTTCAACATTTAATTCATAATTTATCTTCAAGCTTTGCTTATTTCCTTTCTCATCTGTATAACTATAACTAAATTTTCCGCTTTGCTCATTCCAAGATTTTGTGGCGTTAGTAGCAGAATTTTTATCCTGATTAGTTGTGTAATAGGTTGCTCTTACGGTAACTGTTCCTTTCTCAAAATCTATATATAATCCAAAATCTCTCCCATCGGGATCAACAAAAACAACAGGATTGTTCATACAATAAGCAAATGGAGAAATGTCAGGATGTTTCTCCGCTAGCGGGTCAGTATTCATCCAACGCCCTAAAGCTGGGTCATAATTACGTGCTCCATAGTCATAGAAGTTAAGTCCCAGCTCGTCTTGCAGTTCCTTTCCGTTATACTTATACTGGTATAAGAACGTATTTTTTTAAAAACCAGCTACGACGAGCTGGTATTTTTTTTATTCTTTTTCACAAAACACCAATCGTCGTTTGTTATCTATGTACGTACGATTAACCTTGTAAAAGAGAAAATTCTCTAGTCTAACGATATAAAACCTACCATATAATAATTGGTTGTTTTTAACAATTAACTTTTGGTCTTTATTGCACAATGTTAAACTTATAAATTCACTATCCTTGTATTTTTCAAGCCCTCTTCTTAAAAGTATAATATTAGTTGATATATTAAAAAGTTTTAAAATATTACTTTTAGATAGTTTTTCAGTATTTAGGTTGTTTATTTCTGAAAAACTTGCGGTACCTTTTTTATTATCATAAATTATATATCCTGTTAAAGATAAAGTATCACCAATTTCCAATGACTTATTTGTATCTGTTATTTTATGAGATGCTTTACATCCTGTGATGGATAAATTAGTAATTATCCAAAATGGGAGTATAAAAATCCAAATGTTTTTATTTAATTTCGACAATTGTTCCATTTAATTTTATTTTTTGAGGACTAGTATTAACTACCTTAGGTTTATCTGCTCTTGAAATTGGTTCTTCTCTTGAACCTAAATATGACCCAGCTTTAACATTGGATAAGTTAACTTTTAATCCTTTAGAATTTTTGGCAGCATATTGTAACATTCCGCCAATACCGTCTGTTGTCATAGAAGTTCCTTGTTTTCCAATAGCTGTATGAGAAATTCCTAGAGTATGCATAATTTCGTGACCAACTACTTTTTCATCAGCATTGTAATCTACAGTATCACCATACATATTACAATCAGCACAATATTTTGTATTATCCCCTCCATTCAATGC
>NZ_JAQTPQ010000309.1 GCF_028712645.1 Flavobacterium sp.
GCATCCTGAATATATTTTGAATGAGAATTTGCCTGGAATTGAAAAAGTAGAGGATATTACTCCACAGTTTTGGGATAATCGGATGGAACAAATCAATAATTTCGAGAAGCATATTTCGCAAAATGGAACGATTGTAATGAAATTCTACTTTCATTTAAGTAAAGAGGAACAAAGAAAACGCTTACTGAGAAGATTAAATGAAGAAAAACATCATTGGAAATTTTCGCCAGGTGATTTGAAAGAACGCGAACATTGGGAAGAATATATGAAATATTATGAGGAAGCGATTAATAAAACTGCTTCTGAAATTGCTCCTTGGTATATTGTTCCAGCTGATGACAAAGAAATGGCTCGTTATATTGTTGCTAAAATTATCTGGGAAGAAATGCAAAAACATACAGATATAAAAGAACCTGAATTAGACGATAAAGTAAAAGCTAATTTTGAGGAATATAAAAAACAGTTGGAAGAATAAAAACTTTGACACGAATTAGAGATTTTATAAAATTTCTCGAAAATAAAATTTGTGTAAATTCGTGTAAATCGTGTTGAATCTTTGCATCTTTGCAATCCTAAAAAAAGCAAAGTGAATTTTTCTCAATATACAAAAGAGTTTTCGTATAATTTAAGACTAGCTTATCCCGTAATTTTGGGGATGCTTGGTCATACGTTGATTGGAATCGTAGATAATTTTATGGTTGGAAATTTGGGTTCAACTGAATTGGCAGCGGTTTCGCTAGGCAATAGTTTTATCTTTATCGGAATGTCTTTGGGAATTGGATTTTCAACTGCCATCACGCCTTTGGTTTCAGAAGCCGATGCCGAAAAAGACGATAAAAAAATCCGAACTACTTTTCATCATGGTTTGTTATTATGTACTGTTTTGGGAATAGCCATATTTGCTTTGATTGTTTTATCAAAACCAATAATGAACTTGATGAATCAGCCAGAAGCAGTCGTAAAACTGGCAACTCCTTACATTGATTGGGTTGCATTTTCGTTGATTCCAGTGATTGTTTTTCAAGGATACAAACAATTTTCCGACGGTTTGTCGCAAACCAAATATTCGATGTATGCTATTTATTTGGCTAATGTGGTTCATATTTTTTTTAATTATGTTTTAATTTACGGAGTTTGGGGTTTTCCGAAATTAGGAATTTTGGGAGCGGCATTAGGAACAGTGATTTCCAGAATTATGATGGTTGTTTTTATGCACTTCATTTTGAGAAAAAATGCAGCTTTTAAAAGATATTTCAAAAATTTTAGTTTTAAGGAAATCAAGAAATCAATCTTGATGAAGATTGTCAATCTTGGTTTTCCTTCGGCAATGCAAATGTTGTTTGAAGTGACTTTGTTCACAGCGGCAATTTGGCTTTCGGGGTCACTCGGAAAAAACAGTCAGGCAGCAAATCAAATTGCACTCATTATGGCATCTACCACTTTTATGTTTGCTATGGGTTTTAGTGTGACGGCAATGATTCGGTTGAGTTATTTGAAAGGCTCAAGAGATTTTAAAGGATTAATAATAACGGCAAGATCTATATTTTTATTAACCATTATTTTCGAAATATTCTTCGGTCTTATTTTTGTGATTTTTCATAATTACCTGCCACATTTATTTTTGAATATGACTGATTCAGCTCAAGCTATTGATAATAAGGAAATCATCATCATTGCTTCTAAACTACTTTTGGTGGCAGCGGTTTTTCAAATTTCCGACGGAATTCAAGTTGTCGTTCTTGGTGCTTTGCGAGGTTTGCAAGACGTAAAAATTCCAATGTATATTACCTTCGTGGCTTATTGGGTTGTAGGATTTCCAGTTTCGTATTATTTAGGAAGACATACTACTTTAGGAGCAACAGGAATTTGGATAGGACTTTTGGCAGGGCTTTCATCGGCAGCTTTATTTTTGTATCTTCGCTTTGCGGTATTGACAAAAAAGTTGGTTTTGGAAAACAATAATAATTAAAGTGTTTTCTTAAAAAATTGTAACTTCTATATTTATTCGTCGTATAATAACCGAACAATTTAATTTTAAAAAAATGGTACTATTAATTATTATTGGGGTTATTTTACTGATTTTGAGTTTTACTTTGAAAAGCGATATGAGAAATCCGCTTTCTAAATTTTCTAATATCTTTAAGATTATTGGATTTTTAATCATTTTATTAGGCGTTTCTTCTTCAATGTTCAAACAAATTGATGCTGGAAAAGTTGGGGTAAAATCTCTTTACGGAAGTGTTCAACCCGATGTTCTTGAAAGTGGTTTGCATATTATTAATCCGCTTTTAGACGTTACTGATTTTGATATTCAAACGCAAAACTACACAATGTCAGCAGTTCACGGAGAAGGAGCACAAGAAGGAGATGATGCCATTCGTGTTTTGTCGAATGATGGATTAGAAGTGGTGATTGATCTAACCGTTTTATATCGAATTATTCCTGCCGACGCTCCAAAAATATTTAAGCAAATTGGGATAAATTATAATGACAAAATTGTACGTCCTGTTACAAGAACAAGAATTCGCGACAACGCAGTTTATTATGACGCTGTAGCTTTGTATTCTACAAAAAGAAATGAATTTCAAGATAGAATATTCAAAAATATCGAAGCTGATTTTAAAGCAAGAGGATTGGTTTTAGAGCAGTTATTAATTAGAAATATTAATCTTCCAACCTCAGTGAAAGCATCTATTGAAAGCAAAATTAATGCTGAACAGGATGCTCAAAAAATGCAGTTTGTTTTGCAAAAAGAAAAACAAGAAGCGGAAAGAAAAAGGGTAGAAGCGCAAGGTATTGCAGATTATCAACATATTATTTCAATGGGATTAACGGATAAACAATTGCAATACGAACAAATAAAAGCACAAAAAGAAATTGCCACTTCAGCCAATACCAAAATTATTTTTATGGGAAAAGGAAGTGCGCCAGTTATTCTTTCGGATAAATAAAGCGTTAAGCGAATTTTTTAATTCGTAATTTTTAATTTTTAATTGAATAAAATGGAATTGCCAAAATTTTTACTAGGTGACAATACTGATTTTCCTGAAGATATTTTTATCATTCACCTCGATTATCCTCGATTTATCATCAATCTAAAAGACGATGAAGTCGAGTTTATGGAAGAAGCAGAAGATCTTGACGAAGCCGAATTAAACGCTGAAATGGAAGGATTAATTATTCTTGCCAATGATTTTTATGACCGAGAAATGGAACGTTACGAGAAAGAATAAGTTTATTTTTAAATAACTTTCTATAAATATCTAAGCGGATGTAAAAGATGAGTTTTCATCGTTTTGCATTCGCTTTTTTTAATGAAATAACTCTAATAGTATTTCCCAATTAAATAAGGTATATTTATGAAATATTTTTTTTGCGCTAATTTGCTAATATGAATATAGATTTAAAAGCAACAACTCCCCTGTTTTTTTATTTAATGATATTCCAATTTTTTTTCGGAAATATTGGAACGAATGTTTTTGCGCAATCTTACAACAAAATAAGTACTTTTTCTACTAACGAAGGTTTGCCCAGCAATCATATTTATGATATTGTTGAAGACAATAACGGATTTTTATGGATTGCAACCAATAATGGCATCGCTCGATTTGATGGAAAGTATTTCTATAATTATACCGTAAAAAACGGATTACCTTCCAACGATGTATTGCAGGTTATTAAAGAAAAAAATGGAACTATTTGGGTAAATTGTTACAATGAAGTGCCTTCTTATTTTGATGAAATAAACAATCAATTTGTCTCCATA
>NZ_JAQTPQ010000310.1 GCF_028712645.1 Flavobacterium sp.
CAGTTAAACAAAATTTAAAATAAATTGATAATGATAACAAAAAAGAAAATCCTAATTATCCTATCCATAGGAATTTTAATCGCAGTAGCAGTTGCACTCTATATGTTCAACAAACCTGCCAGAGATGTTCAAGCCACTCAAACTGATTTCAGTTACAAAGCAAGCGAAATCGTAAATGAATATCTTACCGATGCAAAGAAAGCTAATAACAAATACCTGGACGAAGAAGGCAACTCCAAAGTTTTAGAAATTACAGGAACGGTTGCTCAAATATCGGAAGACTTCAATCATCAAAAAGTAATCCTTCTTAAAGCAGCTACTGACAAAGCTGGCGTTAGTGCTACGTTTACCAAAGAAACAAGTTCTCATACAACAAACATAAAAGTAGGTGACGAAATTACCATAAAAGGTGTTATTCGTTCCGGTGCAACTTACGACAAAGATTTAGAAATGTACGAAAACGTAACCCTAGATAAAAGCGACATCGTGTCCAAATAAATAAGTAAAAACAAGTAAATAAACAAATAATTAAATTTAAAAAAATGAAATCGAAGATTCACGAAAACCAATTAAAAACAATAGAAATTATGAGTAAAAAATCAGTATTAACAATCGTAGCTTTAGTAACAATCTCACTAACAGCCGTAGCCCAAAAACAAGCGACTACAAAAACACATTTTAAATTCTTTTCTACAACACCAGCCGAAAATATCGAGGCAAACAATTATGCCGCTGTTGGAGCAATTGATCCTAGTAATGGCGATGTTGTTTTCTCGGTGCCAATGCAAAGTTTTGAGTTCGAAAAAGCCTTAATGCAAGAACACTTTAACAGTAAAAAGTTTTTGAACACAAAAGAAAACCCAAAAGCAAAACTAACAGGAAAAATTGCCAATCTTGACAAAGTAAATTTCAAAAAAGACGGATCTTATACGGCTAATATTGAAGGTGATTTAACCATAAACGGAGTTACAAACCCTGTTAAAGAAAAAGCTACAATTACCGTAAAAGGTGGAAGTATTAGTCTATCATCTAAATTTAATCTTACTTTAGCTGATTATAAAATAGCTTTCTCTGGCGGAAAACCATCAACTAATATTGCAAAAACAGTTGAAGTTACCGTAGAAGCAAATTATTAATTCCTTTTTTTGTTTCAAAACTATATTTCTGTTTTTCGCCTTTACGAAATAATAGAAATATAGTTTTTACTTTTTAAATTATTGAAATGATTACAGAAAGAAAACAATACCAATTATTCGGAAAAATAATTTTTGAAAAACTGACTATCGAAGCACCTTTCAAAATCCCAAATCCAATGCCTAATGAAGCTTGTTTTCTGTATATACTCGAAGGACAAGTTGATTACAAGACACAACTTCAAAGTGTGTCAATACCAGTAAATGATGCCGTTTTGCTCAAATGTGGCAACTATTTCAGCCAAATGAAAAGCAGTACGCTTTCTAAAAACAATCAGATCATTATTGTGCATTTTCATCCCGAAATATTGAAAAAGATATACGATACTGATTTGCCAAAGATTTTTCAAAAACCTGCAAAAGAACCCAATTTAGAACTTGAATTAACTCAAATTAACAACGATTTTCTAATTCAAAAATACATCGAAAGTTTGTTGTTTTATTTTGACAATCCGACACTCACCAACGATGATTTGTTGGTTATCAAACTGAAAGAAATCATTCTCTTGCTTTGTCAAACCAAAAACGCTCCAGTTATTCAACAAATTTTATCACAATTATTCTCGCCAACCAGTTTCACATTCAAGCAAATTGTTGAAAGCTATTTTTACCAACATATTGCCATCGAAGAACTGGCTGAAATAACGAATTTAAGCCTTTCTTCCTTTAAAAGGGAATTCAAAAAAAACTACAACGATAGTCCAGCTAATTATTTAAGAAACAAGAAATTAGAAAAAGCAGCCGAACTGTTATTAATTTCTGATGAACGAATTACAGATATAGCATTCGATTGTGGTTTCAATGATTTGGCCAATTTTTCAACACTCTTTCACGAAAAATACAATCAAACCCCGACTCATTTTCGTTTGAACCAAATAACCAAATAATTGAACTAAAAACCAAAAATCATTTGCCGTTTATAATTTAATTTTGAATTCAAAAAAATGACATTCGAAATTAAGACTTTAAAATATAAAGGAAAAGTTGTATTTGAAAAAGCGGTTATGTCAACCAATTTTAAGCGTATTCCTAAATTTTTTCAAGAAAATGAAGCTTGCTTTTTGTTTCTTACAAAAGGTGCATTCCAATACAGAACTCCCACAAATGTATTGTCTTTTACAGAAGGAGATGCAATGTTATCAAAATGTGGAAATTATTTTATTGAACAACTAGCAACAAATCCTAACCCAAAAACGGAAACTTTAACGGTAATTGGGTCGTATTTTTATCCTGAAATAATAAAACATTTTTTTGAAACGGATTTATCAATTCAAAATTTTCAAAATAACTTTGATACCGTAAAAATTAATGTAGAACCTTTGATGAAGTCCTATATCGAAAGCATTTTCTTTTTATTAGATAACCCTGAAATTGCCGACGAAAATTTAATAGTAAATAAACTTAAAGAATTACTCTTATTATTGAGTAAAACCGAAAAAGCGGCTTCTATAAATGAGTTTATCTCATCATTATTTATTCCATTTGAATATAATTTTAATGAAATTATACAACAAAATCTTTATGCAAATTTATCGCTAAAGGAATATGCAACCTTATGCAATTGTAGTTTATCAACCTTTAAACGGAAATTTTTTGACTTATATAGCGAAAGTCCTTCAAAATATATTTTGATAAAAAAATTAGAAAAAACAACACAATTACTACAAATAAAAACCAAGCCAATTGCTGACATTGCTTACGATTGTGGATTTGAAACAGTTTCAAGTTTTAACAAAGGTTTCAAAAAACATTTTTCAAAATCTCCTTCAGAATATCGTCTGAACTTTTTGGAAAACAACTTGAACTTTTTGGAAAATTAATCCATTTTTATGCTTCTCATCTTTGCATTGTTAAAACAAATAACAATCAAATAAAAAAAGTAAAGATGAAAACAAAAATTAAATTTGGACAAATGTTACTAATTGCACTGGTAGCATTTACAGGTGTTAATGCACAAAAAAAAGTGCAACATTTTAGTGTTGAAAAAACTATTAATCTTCCTGCAGAACAAGTTTGGGCAGTGGTTGCAGATGATTATGGTACTATTGCAGATTCTCACCCAAAAATTGTGAAATCAGAATTTTTGAATGGAGCAACAAAGGGAGATGAGGGTGTTGAAAGAAATTGTTATTTTAATGAAAATGGCACGAAAGTTCTACACGAAAGAATGACAAATTATGATGCTGCAAATATGACATTTACAAATCTTTTAGTTGATGCAAAAAAATTTCCAATTAACCCAGAATATACTACCGCTGTTTATAAAGTAACAAAAATAGGTAGTCATCAATGCAAAATTTCTATAGCAATGTCCTATAGAACAAAACCAGCAATGATGGGAGCTATGGCGAAAGGATCGTTTATAAAGCTAATGAAAGATTATTTTATTGCTATTGAACATCACATCAAGACAGGAGAAAATATAAATAGTTATAATTTCAAAAAGTTCAAAAACGATTATAGCAATGAAGCAACCGTTATAAAATCTTAAAATATAATTATGATAATCCAAAAAGAAATAATAGTAAACAAAGGAATTGACAAAGCCTGGGAAGTCCTT
>NZ_JAQTPQ010000062.1 GCF_028712645.1 Flavobacterium sp.
TTTGCACGAGAACGAATTGCCGGTTTTGGCAACGGCCTACACGCCTTGTTTCCGCAGGGAAGCGGGTTCTTACGGAGCCCACGTTCGTGGTTTGAACCGTTTGCACCAATTTGACAAAGTCGAAATCGTGCGAGTGGAACATCCTGATAAATCTTATGAAGCTTTGGACGGAATGGTAGCTCACGTAAAAAGTATTTTGCAAGAATTGAAATTACCATACCGAATTTTGCGTCTTTGTGGTGGCGATATGGGTTTCACCTCTGCTTTGACGTATGATTTCGAAGTGTATTCTACGGCGCAGGAGCGTTGGTTAGAAATCAGTTCCGTTTCTAATTTCGAGACTTTTCAGGCGAATCGTTTGAAATTGCGTTTCAAGGACAAAGACGGAAAAAACCAATTGGCACACACCTTAAACGGGAGTTCATTGGCTTTGCCAAGAGTACTTGCAGGAATTTTAGAAAATTACCAAACTCCAGAAGGAATCGTAATTCCTGAGGTTTTGCGAAGCTATTGCGGTTTTGATATTATTGATTAATTCGTTAAAATTTTCACTATGAAATTTAATATGACTATTTGCTTAATTATGAGTTTTTTAATTGTGGGTTGTGGAAATTCACAAAAAAAGGATAATGTTGGTAATTACGAATCCAAACTAAATTCTCCAACAAAAAATGATGAAGCAGCAAAATATTATAATGATGGTTATGCTGAATTTCAAAAAGAGAATTATGAAAAAGCAATTAAAAATTATAAAAAAGCGATACAACTTGATTCTAGTTATACCGATGCAATAGATAATTGTGCATTGTCATATCGTAGATTAAATCAATTGGATAGTGCCGAATACTATTACAAACTATCATTGAAAAAATTGCCGACAAATGAACTTGCAATGAGTAATTTAGGCTTGGTTTATATGTTTAAAAATGATTTTAAAACTGCAAAATCAACTTTTAAAAAATTATTAAAAACCAATCCTAATTATGGTGATGGATTATACAGTTTGTCGGAAGTTTATTTGAGGGAAAATAAAAATGATTCTGCCATAATTTATAGTTCAAAAGCATACGAAGTTTGGAAAGATAATAATCCAGAATTTTCAGCAGATGCACTATATTATACAGGACTAGCATATCTTCAAAAAGGAGACAAAAAGAAAGCAATGGATTTTTTTATTCGCGCAAATAAATTGGGTAAAAACATTCCTCCCGAAATACAAAAACAACTAAAATAAATTAGTTAAACACAAACTTATATGACCTTAAATGCCTTATATGGTTAAATAATAATTCTGAATCAATGAAAAAACTCTTTCTACATATCACCCTGTTTTTTTCATTGATTTGTTTTTCGCAAAACGAACAATTGGCGCAGTATTATTTCGACAAAGGTGATTTCGAGAAAGCAAAAATCAGTTTCGAAGAATTACTAAAAACAACACCGCAAAACTCGCTATATTTTCAACACGCAATAGATTGTTACCAGCAATTACAACTTTTTGATATTGCCGAAAAAGCCATTCGAGAACGATTAGATAAATACAAACAAGGTAATCTTTTGGTCGAATTGGGTTATAATTTCCAGTTGCAAAAAGACGAAACTTCTGCCAATAAGTATTATGATCAAGCCATCGAACGCATCAAGAAAAATCCAAATGAAGTATATGGAATTGCTAATTCTTTCGAGAGGAAAGTGCTTTTAGAACAGGCTTTAAAATCCTATCAAACGGCAACAACAATAGAACCAAAGTATAATTTTAATTATCAAATGGCACTGCTTTATGGTCAACTCGGTAATACCGAAATGATGATTTCCACTTTCCTCGATGAAGCATTTGCCAATCCTTTGAATTCGATCCAAATCCAGAATCAGTTGGCTCGTTTTATGGTCGATGAAGGTGATGAAAACTTCAACGAAACCTTGCGAAAAGCATTAATTATAAGAGCTCAGAAAAATCAAGATGTTTTTTGGAACCGTTATTTGAGTTGGTTTTATGTGCAACAAAAAGAATTCGGCAAAGCTTTCATCCAAGAAAAAGCCATTTACAAACGCAATCCAGAATCACTTTCGAACATCGTGAATTTGGGTCAACTCACTATTGAAGAAGACGATGAGGAAGCAGCCAAAGAAATTCTGGGATTTGTTTTGGAAAATACCAAAGATTTAGAACTGCTCATTCAAGCGAATTCCTATTTGATAAAAATGAAAATCGAAAAGGTGCAAGAAAAAGATTTCACCACCATTAACAGCGAATTAGAGGGTTTGTTGAAGGAATATGAAATAAGTCCTTTTACGCTATCTTTGCAGCTGATTCAAGCGCATTTAGTTGCTTTTAATTTGCGAAAACCTGAGGAAGGAAAAGCAATAATCAAGAAAGCGCTCGATTTGCAATTGAACGATTATGAAACGGCTGAAGCCAAAATGGTATTGGCAGATATTTTGCTTTACGAAGAAAAATACAATCAAGCCTTGCTATATTATTCGCAAATCGAAGAAGATTTAAAAAATGATGAAGTTGCGCACGAAGCAAGTTTAAAAGCTGCCAAAACAAGTTATTTTCAAGGCGATTTTGTGTGGGCATTGAAACAATTTAAGGAATTGAAAGCTGCCAATTCAGAATTAATTGCCAATGATGCTTTGGAATATTTCCTTTTAATAAACGACAATACCGTCGCCGATTCGACCCAAACGGCTTTGAAACAATTTGCTAAAGGCGATTATTTGTTGTATCAAAACAGGAATCAAGAAGCGATTGCGCAGTTTCAGTCGATTTTGAAAATCTTTAAAGGAGATGAAATTGAAGCAGTAACTTTGTTGCGTTTGGGGAAAATTTACGAAAAGCAAAGCGAATATAATTTGGCTTTAAGCCAATATGAAGAAATTATTAATCATCACGCTGACGGAATTTATATGGATGAAGCTTTGTATTTTTCGGCAGAAATTGAGAACAATAAATTACACGATTCCGAGAAAGCCAAACTGCTTTACGAGAAAATAATATTCAATCATCAGGACAGTATTTACTTTGTTGATGCTCGAAAAAAATACAGGCAATTGCGTGGAGATAAAGAGTTATAATTTGAAACGAGAAATTTTTAACCTAACACCCAGCACCTAACACCCAAGACCCAAATGATAATTTACAACGTTACCACCAACATACACGAAAGCGTTCACGAAAAGTGGATGATTTGGATGCAACACAAACATATTCCTGAGATGCTGGCTACGGGAAAATTCTCTTCGGCAAGAATGGTACGAGTTTTAATCGAGGAAGAAATGGGAGGAACAACCTATTCTGTTCAATATACAACGGATAGCAAGGAAACATTACAAAAATATTACGAAGAAGAAGCTCCAAAACTTCGGGAAGAAGGAATGAAACTATTTGGAGATAAAATGCTTTCATTCAGAACGGAATTGGAAGTGATAAGTGAACATTAAAAATGGTCAGTTTGGAAATAATTAGCAACAGATTGAACGGATTTACACAGATTTTTTAATTCTAAATTTAGAAAAATATAATTTGTTGCTGTTTGAAGTGTTTTTGGTAAATTTGCACCGACAATACACACCACGCTACAGTTTTAGCAATAAAAACAGCGTCTCAGGGTGTGTCTTTTGCTTTAAATACATTTTTTAGATTAGTAACTTTTGAAAAAAGGCCTTAACAATAAAAACTTTGCGCCTTCGTGCCTTTGTGGCAAAAAACAAACCTTTGTGCCTTCGTAGTCAAAAACAAACAATATGGAAAAAGTAAAAGCCAAAAAACACCTCGGACAGCATTTCTTGAAAGACGAAAGCGTAGCAAAGGCTATTGCCGACACCTTGAATCTCAAAGGTTACGATGATGTATTAGAAATAGGTCCTGGAATGGGAGTTTTGACCAAGTATTTATTGGAAAAACCTATCAACACTTATGTTATTGAAATTGACACGGAGTCGGTGGAGTATTTGGATGCCAATTATCCCAAATTACACGGAAAAATAATTTCTAAAGATTTCTTGAAATACGATGTCAATGAAGTTTTTGGCGGAAAACAATTTGCCATAATTGGCAATTTTCCATACAATATTTCCACACAAATTGTCTTTAAAACATTAGAACTTCGCGATCAAATTCCAGAATTCGCAGGAATGTTTCAGAAAGAAGTAGCCGAGCGAATTTGCGAGAAAAAAGGAAGTAAAACATACGGAATCCTTTCTGTTTTGGCACAAGCTTTTTATGACGCCGAATATTTATTTACCGTCGATGAAAATGTTTTTATTCCACCACCAAAAGTAAAATCAGGTGTGTTGCGTTTGCGCCGAAAAGAAAATTATAACTTGCCTTGCGGTGAAAAATTGTTTTTCACCGTCGTGAAAACCGCTTTCCAGCAAAGAAGAAAAACATTGAGAAACAGTTTAAAAACATTAAATTTGTCAGACAGTTTAAGGGAAGATGAAGTTTTTAATCTGCGTCCAGAGCAACTTAATGTTGAACAATTTATAGCATTGACCCAAAAAATAGAAGCCGATGGAGTTTAAAATCAGCAAGGAACTAATACACGAATTAGAGCAACTTATTCAAAGTAAAAATGACCAGCAACTGGAAGTTTTGCTGAACGATTTGCACCATGCTGATATTGCCGAAATTCTCGACGAACTCGATTTTGACGAAGCAACTTATATTTTTAAGGTTTTAGATAGCGAAAAAACCGCCGAAATTCTTCTTGAATTAGAAGATGATTTGCGTGAAAATATATTGAGCAGGCTTTCGCCAAAAGAGATTGCAGAAGAACTTGACGAGCTCGAAACGAATGATGCTGCTGATATTATTGCCGAGCTTTCGCAAAGCAAAAAACAAGAAGTAATCTCAGAACTTCAAGACGTAGAACACGCCAAAGATATTGTCGATTTGTTGCGTTACAAAGAAGATACTGCGGGTGGAATTATGCACAAAGAGTTGGTAAAAGTCAACGAAAACTGGGACGTTTTTATGTGTATCAAACAAATGAGAATTCAGGCTGAAAACATTTCGAGAGTCCATTCAATATATGTTGTTGATGATGAAAACAGACTTTTAGGACGTTTGTCGCTCAAGGATTTGTTGACAACATCGGCAAAAAAACCCATCAGCGAAGTCTATATCAAAAAATTAAATTCCGTTAATGTGGACACCGAAGATGTTGAGGTCGCTCGTATAATGCAAAAATACGATTTAGAAGCTATTCCAGTTACGGATGAATTAGGATGTCTAGTAGGTCGAATTACCATTGATGACATTGTTGACGTAATTAAGGACGAAGCCGATCAGGATTACCAATTGGCTGCGGGTATTACTCAAGACGTAGAAGCGGGCGATAGTATTCTTGAACTCACCAAAGCTCGTTTGCCTTGGCTTTTAATAGGAATGGTAATTGAAATTATTGCATCATTTGTATTAAAAAGCAATGAAAGTATGTTTCAAAAATATTCTACTTTGATAATTTTTGTTCCTTTACTATCAGCAACTGCAGGAAACATTGGAGTGCAAGCTTCGGCGATTGTAGTTCAGGGTTTGGCAAATGGAACATTGAAAGAATTTAGTCGCTCTTATTTCAGCAAAGAAATTGGAGTTGCGATGATTTCGGGTTCAATAATTTCCTTGATGTTATTGGGTTATCATTCGTTTATGTATCAGCAATATCAAGTGGGTTTGGCCATTTCGATTTCTATGGTAGTCGTAATTTTATTTGCGGCGACTTTAGGTACATTGGTTCCACTTTTTCTTCACAAGAATAAAATTGATCCTGCAATCGCAACAGGACCATTTGTTTCAACAACAAATGATGTATTCGGAATAATTCTTTATTTTTGGATCGCACAAATGATTTTAGGATTTTAAAACACACAAAATGAAAATACACATTATAGGAGGTGGAAACCTTGGTGTTTCCATAGCATTGGGAATAGCAAAATTTTCGAAAAGCAATCAGGTTACTGTAACTAGAAGAAATACCGCAAGTATTTTACATCTTGAAAATTTAGGAATCACGGTTTCTACAGACAATACCCATAATATTCAAGAAGCAGATATCATTATTCTTACCATAAAACCGTATCAAGTTGATACTGTTTTGGGAGAAATACTTCCGAAAATCTCCAACAAAACGATTGCTTCAGCTGTGAGTGGATTGTCAGTTGAAAGTTTACAAAATAAAATAGGCGAATCAAACAGCGCCATAAGAATTATGCCCAATATTGCAGCTCAATTTGGAGCATCGGCAACCTGTATTGCTTTTCGAGAAAAAGACAAAGATAACGGGCAAAATGTTGTAGCCCTTTTCCAAGATTTAGGAACAGCACCTATTATTGATGAAAAATTGATGGATGCGGCTACGGTTTTAGCAGCAAGCGGAACAGCTTTTGCCTTGCGTTATATTCGTGCTTCGATGCAAGCCGGAATCGAAATAGGATTTGACTGGCAAACGGCTTTGGCAATTTCAGCCCAAACTGTAAAAGGTGCAGCTGAAATGCTTCTCGAAGAAAAAGGACATCCAGAACAATTAATTGACAGAGTGACAACGCCGCAAGGTTGCACGATTGCAGGCTTAAACGAAATGGAAATGCACGGATTTAGTTCGTCATTGATTAGAGGAATCAAAACTTCTTTGAAACAGATAAAGGGATAATTTTCGAAAAATAATTTGATAAAAAGGGGTTCAGTTTTAAGTAACGAAACACCCTTTTTGTATTTATAAAAATCCGTGATAATCTGTGTTTTCGCAAAGCGAATTCGTTTTTATCTGTGTTTCATTATCTCTTTTTTTGTTTTGTTTTTTAAACTGATTTTCAACCAAATAAAACCTAAAGTTCCTGCAATAAAGGAAGCTATCAAAACGGCTATTTTCGAATTGATAATCACTTCATTATTTCCAGGAAAAGCAAGAAGGGTAATAAAAATTGACATTGTAAAACCAATTCCCCCCAGCATTCCTGCGCCAATGATACTTGACCATTTTAAGTTTTTCGGCAATTTGCACATTCCTAAACTCACACCGAGGAGAGCAAAAATAAAAATCCCTAATGGTTTTCCGATGATTAATCCAAGAATGATTCCCAAGGAATTTGTTTGGCTCAAACCTTCACTCCAATTCGGATTTATGGCAATACAAGTATTGGCAATGGCAAAAAGAGGCAGAATAAAAAAGGCAACGGGTTTGTGTAAAAAATGTTGAAGAATATAAGAAGGCGATTTCTTTTCTCCATCACCAAAAGGAATGGCAAAAGCCAACAAAACTCCTGTTATCGTAGCGTGAACTCCGGAATTTAGCATAAAATACCACATTGCAACTCCACCAATTAAATAGGGAATTAGGTTATGAACTTTCATCCGATTCAGAAAAAGCAAAAACCCAAAAACACCCAAAGCGATAGCTAAATTCACGAATGCAATTGTGGTTGTGTAGAAAATGGCAATCACGATAATAGCTCCTAAATCGTCCATTACAGCTAATGCGGTAAGGAATACTTTTAACGATGAAGGCACTCGACTTCCTAAAAGGGATAAAATTCCTATAGCAAATGCAATATCGGTCGCCATTGGTATTCCAGCGCCATTTTGAGTTGATGTTCCAAAATTCAACAACAAGAAAAGTCCAGCAGGAATTAGCATTCCGCCAATAGCACTAAAAATAGGCAAGGCGGCATTTTTAATACTAGATAATTCTCCGTTGTAAATTTCGCGCTCTAATTCTAATCCTATCAAGAGAAAGAAGATTGCCATTAATCCGTCATTAATCCAATGAGTGATAGAATGGTAGCCAATTTCAGTTGACCAAAGTAGAATATAATCGGTTTGAATAGGGGAATTTGCGAGACTCAGTGACAAAATGGTTACTAAGAGGAGCACAATTCCACCTGCTTTTTCGCTTTTGAAAAAGGTTTTGAATGGTTTTGTTAATTTCATAGTTTGTATTTTGTTGCTATCCTACAAACTTAAACAATTGTTTTACTAAATCCTTTTAACAAAACGATAAACCGTAATTTTTTTTGTTATTTTGGTGAACGAAATATTGAAATACTTTTTATGAATATCAAAATCCTTCATATCGATAGCAACCATCCTTTGCTTTGGGAACAATTGCAGCAAGCGGGATTTATCAATTACGAAGATTTCACTTCTTCGAAAGAAGAAATTGAAGCAAAAATCCAAGATTATCAAGGAATTGTCATCCGCAGCCGATTCAAAATTGATAAAAAATTTCTGGATAAAGCGACTAATTTGCAATTCATTGCACGCGTTGGCGCTGGTTTGGAAAGTATAGATTGTGAATATGCATTGTCAAAAAATATCCAACTCATTGCCGCACCCGAAGGCAACAGAAATGCGGTCGCCGAACATACTTTGGGAATGATTTTGTCGCTTTTTAATAATTTGAATCAAGCCGACAACGAAATAAAATCGGGACATTGGAACCGAGAAAAAAACCGTGGTCACGAACTCGATGGCAAAACCGTGGGTATCATTGGATACGGAAATATGGGAAAATCTTTTGCCAAAAAACTGCGAGGTTTTGATGTGGAAGTTTTGTGTTATGACATTCAGGAAAACGTTGGCGATGAAAATGCACGACAAGTTTCAATCGAAGAGTTACAACAAAAATCGGATGTTTTAAGCTTGCATATTCCTTGGACACCTGAAACGGATAAAATGGTCGATGCTGATTTTATCAATGCTTTCGCCAAATCATTTTGGATAATAAACACTTCCCGAGGGAAAAATATTGTAACTGCAGATTTGGTCGAAGCGATGAAAATGGGTAAAATTCTTGGAGCTGGGTTGGATGTTTTAGAATATGAAAAGCTGTCTTTTGAAACTCTATTTTTGTCATCCCAAGAGAATGCGAGGGAACTTCCCGAAGCTTTTCAGTATTTATTGAATGCAAGAAATGCAATTCTTACGCCACATATTGCCGGATGGACTTTTGAAAGCCACGAAAGATTGGCACAAGTGATTGTAGATAAAATCAAGAAGTTATACAATATAAGTTAAAATGATATATTTAAAACCAATCAATAATACATTTCAATAAAAATCTACTATTTTTACCTTAACTAATTAATAATCAAACTATGGAAACCACAAAACCAGAACATTGGAACACACCAAACAACCCAATTCCCGTATTTAAAGTTGATCCGGTATTAGTATTAATCTTAGGATTTATCACTTGCGGATTATATCATATTTATTGGAATTATAAGATAGCCGAAGTACTAAATGCTGTCACAGGGCGTGAAGTTATTTCTTCGCCAATTGCAATTTTTGCAGGGTGTTGTTTTCCTATAAATATTTATTTTTTCTACTTAGCAGGAAGAGAAGCTTTGCCAGAAGTATATAAACGCATTGGTTATCCACAAAAAGATGATTCTACATTATTGATGGTTTTAGGGTTTTTCTTTCCAATGGCTGCTGCAATGATTGTTCAAAATGACATCAATAGACTTTATAATTAATACAAAATCAAAACGTAAAATCTACGGAATTATCGGCGCATTAATTACGCTGATGATTCCATATTTTTTAATGTTGTTTAATGTAAATAATCATCTCGAAACGGATCAATCGTTATGTTCATTAAAGATGCTCACAGGTTTTCCTTGTCCGGGTTGTGGGATAACAAAATCATTGGTCTATTTTTATGAGGGTGACTTGCAAAAAAGTTTGTATTACCACCTTTTTGGGCCATTAGTGATTGCATTTTGCATTGTCACAATTGTAGTTCTTACTACCGAGTTAATCACCAAAAAAGAATATTTCAACAAATGGTTGTTCAATAAAAAACTAGCTTATGGTTTAGCAATTTTTTTAGCAACTTATCACTTTATTAGAATCATTTATTTTATAAAGAATAATTCTATTGATGACATTTTGCATCAGTCAATTTGGAGGTAAAACTTAAATTTCCCTAATCTTTTTCAGCTAATTTTTTTTCCAATTCAGCCTGAAATTCTTCCATAACGGGTTTTACGGTGCTATCAGGAATATCAGAAATTCGAATATACATTAAGCCGTCGACAGCGTTATTAAACAGCGGGTCAACATTAAAAGCGACTACTCTCGCATTCTGTTTAATGTATTTTTTTATCAAAACAGGTAAACGCAAGGCGCCAGGTTCTAACTCGTCGATAATTTTATCAAATTTATTTAAGTCAGCTTCAGCTTCATCAAAAATAAAATCTTTATCGGCATCTTTTAACTTGACTTTAAAAGCTTTTTTAGGATGAATGTATTGTGCAATATAAGGATCATAGAAATTCGATTTCATAAACTCAATCATTAATGATTTCGAAAAATCAGAAAATTGATTGCTGATGCTCACGCCACCAAGCAAGAATTTATGTTCTGGATAACGCAGTGTAATATGAATAATTCCTTTCCAAAGTAGGAAAAGAGGCATTGGTTTTTGTTGGTATTCTTTAACAATAAAAGCACGACCCATTTCGATAGATTTGTGAATCATATCATATAATTCAGGTTCAAATCTAAAAAGATCGTTGAGATAAAATCCTTCAATTCCATATTTTGGATAAATTTCTGAACCAAGTCCCATTCTATAAGCACCAGCAATTTTTTTGGCATCCTCATCCCACAAAAACATATGACGATAATGCGTATCGAAAGAATCAATATCTGTTGATTCGTTTGTTCCTTCGCCCACTTCCCGAAAAGTAATTTCGCGCAAACGTCCTATTTCGTGAAGTACATTCGGAATTTCTTTGGCTTTGGCAAAAAACACCTCATAGTTCTTACTTTGCAGTAATCGGCAATCGTTATCACGCAAAAAATTGATTTCGTTAATCATATTATCCTGACTTGCGGCAGTAATAATTTCCTTAGGATTTTTTGGAATCTTTAAATTTGGTGTTGGCAAAAAGGGAGTTTCCTTTTCAAAAGGATTAGCTAGCATATAAGTTTTTCGTCTTAAAAACTCACAATAATCTTCAATAGAAGTATGTTCATTTTGCTCAGCAACTGAAATAGGTTTTCCAATTCGCACTTTTATCACGCGACGTTTTTGGCTAAATACTTCCGATGGCAATTTTGCCGTACGCATCGTATCGCTAATTTTCGAAAGAAAATAAAAAAACCAGCTGTTTTTGGCGTGAAAATAAATCGGAACAACAGGAACTTGTGCTTTACGAATTACTTTTATTGCGCCTTCTTCCCATTCTTTATCTACAACAAGTTTCCCGTCTTTATAGGTCGAAACTTCACCAGCTGGAAACATTCCTAATGGTTTTCCGTCACTCAAATGGCGAAGTGTTTCCTTTATTCCCACCACACTTGACTTTGCATCTTTGTGGTTTTCGAAAGGATTTACAGGCATGATGTATTTTCTCAAAGGCTCAATTCGATGCAGCAAAAAATTGGCAATAATTTTAAAATTTGGCTCTTTTTCGAGCATTAATTTTAACAATAAAACGCCGTCAATTCCTCCCAGAGGATGGTTTGATATGGTGATGTAAGCACCATCTTTGGGCAAACGTTTGAAATCTTCTTCAGGAATTTCAAATTTTATTTGTAGATTATCTATGATAGCATTTAAGAAATCAACATCTTTTAAGTGTTTATTTCTGTCGTAAAATTTATTTAAAGTAGAGATTTTCAATGCCTTCATCAATAACCATCCCGAAAAAGTACCTAAAAAACCGTACTTATCAGCGTTTATTGCTTTGGCAATTTCTTTAGCAGTAACTAAACCCATATAATTATTTGTGTATTGAGCGAAAAACAAAGATAGCAAAAAACTCCATTTTCTTTCTTTTTTGGCAATCAATCTTTATTGTTTTTTTATTACTTTTGAAACACTAAATTTTTTTAATGAAAATCATTTCTTATAATGTTAACGGGATTAGATCGGCAATTTCTAAAGGATTCATTGACTGGATTCAACAAGCTAATCCAGATGTAATTTGTCTCCAAGAAATTAAAGCAACTCCAGAACAAATTCCTCTTCTTGATTTTGAACTCGCAGGTTATCCATTTCATTACTGGTTTCCAGCCACAAAAAAAGGATATAGTGGTGTCGCCATTTTATCGAAAACAGAACCTAATACTATTGTTTTTGGAACTGGAATTCCACATATGGATTTCGAGGGAAGAAACATTCGTGTCGATTTTGATGAATTTTCGGTGATGAGTTTGTACTTGCCTTCGGGGACTAATATAGAAAGGTTAGAACACAAGTTTATGTATATGGATGATTTTCAAAACTACATTAATGAATTGAAGAAGGAAATTCCCAATTTGATAATTTGTGGTGATTACAACATTTGCCACGAAGCAATTGACATTCACGACCCGATTCGAAACAAAAAAGTTTCTGGATTTTTACCTGAAGAAAGAGCTTGGCTAGATGGTTTTTTAAATAGTGGTTTTATTGATAGTTTCCGTTTTTTGAATAAAGAACCTAATAATTACACTTGGTGGACTGTTCGATTTCCATCAGCAAGATTAGAAAACAAAGGATGGCGCATTGATTATTGTTTAGTTAGCGAACCTTTAAAACAAAAAATCAAAAGAGCCGTTATATTACCAGAAGCCAAACATTCTGACCATTGCCCAATTATGGTTGAAGTTGAATAAAAATTACCCTAAATAAAAACAAAATGATAAAAAGAATTTCCCTCGGATTGTTGATTGTAGCACTTTCAACTTCTTGTGTTTCCAAGAAAATTTACAATGATTTAGAAAACAAATATGCCGATTTAAAGAAAGAAAACCGAAGCATTTCAGATGAAAATGCCGATTTGCTTAAATCAAAAAGCCAATTAGAATTAGACCGTGAAGCTTTGCTTTCGGAGTTGGCAAAAGTAAAATCAGAACGCAATAAAGTGCAAGCCGAAATAGATGCTGCCAATAAAAAATACGATGTTTTACAAAATTCCTATCAAGCATTAGAGAAAAATAGTAATGAAGCGTTGAAAGCCAATATGGCTAAAAATCGTGAATTGTTAGAACAACTTGAAGCTAAAGAAAAAGCATTGGCAATAGACCAAGAACGTTTAGATAAAAGTAATCAAAGATTGAATGAACTTGAAGCATTGATTGCTGCTAAAGAAGAAAGTATGCGAAAACTAAAAGAAACGTTATCGAATGCTTTGAATGGTTTTGAAGGAAAAGGATTGACTGTAGAACAAAAAAACGGAAAAGTGTATGTTTCTATGGAGAACAAATTGCTTTTCAATTCTGGAAGTTGGGCAGTAGGAACTGAAGGTAAAAAAGCAGTTGTAGAAGTGGGAAAAGTATTGGGCGACAATCCTGATATTTCGGTTTTGATTGAAGGGCATACTGATGATGATCCTTATCCAGGTTCAGGACCAATTGCAGATAACTGGGATTTATCAACCAAAAGAGCTACGGCGATTGTTGCCATTTTGAGCGAAAACAAAGCTATCAACAAAAAAAATCTTACCGCTGCAGGAAGAGGGGAGTTTTCACCATTAGCAAGTAATGCCACTGCAGAAGGGAAAGCCAAAAATCGTAGAATCGAAATTATACTTACTCCAAGATTAGACGAGATTGCCGAAATGTTGAAGGAGATAAATTAAATACTAACTAATAATTCTAAAAAAGGTTCGCGTGAAAATGTTGAACCTTTTTTTGTGGTTTTAATTTTCAAATTCTGTAAAGTTATACATTTTTGTATTTTCATCGTAAAAGCCTAAAATTTGTTTTTCACCAAATTTTGAAATTGTAAAATTTGATATTTTTTTTGTTTTTGATATATATTCTTCAATTTCACTAACTTTAAAATCTGATTTTTGGTTCGAAAAGGTTTGTAATTGATTATCTATATTTAAAGAAGCAAAAACTGCATATCTCTTTTTATAAATTGAAATGTTTTTAGAAGATGTTTTTTCGGAAACAAGCATTGTTAGGGCACCAATTACTCCAAAAACAGGTAACATAGTAATGGCACTACTGTGCTGTAAATCTGAAACTGCACCAAAATTGATTTGATAAGTGTCATTTATTTTAGTGCAATATATACCTGATCCATACCCTATTTTAGATGATCTCTCTAAAAAATCTTTAGAATTTTTTAACACTTCTGTTTCTTTTTCCGTAGGGGATATAATGTAATAAGAATTACTGTTTTCAGTAGTTTCTTTTTCAGGTTTTAGTATATAAGTTTTTATTAGTTGCCCGTCAAGGGTTTTAATGGTAATAATTTCTAGTTCCGAAGTTATTTTGAATTGAAACAATTTATCGTCAATTAAAAATGAATTTGATTCCATCTCCGTTATGCTTTCTAATGATGCTCCAATTAGTGGAGTCGCAATATGATTTACATTAGCGGTAAAATCTTTTAAATTAACATTTAATATTTGCGTAACGGATTTTGAAATATCAAACGTAAAAATTAACTGATTTTCTTTTATATATAGTTTTGTTTTGGATGAAGCTTCAATTAAACTAATATTACTTTTTGAATCAATTACAGTAAAGTTTTTTATGGCAAATGTTCCATAAAAACTCCCAATACTTTTATATAATGTTGTTGGATTATTATAGTAATTTAATAATTTAAAATTACTAATATCAATAATATGGCTTGTTATATTTCCTTTGAAATCAATGCTATTAATTTTAAGATTGTTTGTTCCCTTTATAGTGTATAACATATAAAATTTGTCATTTTGAGAAAAATTATAAATATTGTTGTCTTTTTCTATATTCAAGGGAATATTTATATGTGTAGTTTTTTTGTTTAAAAAATCGAATGATATAGCAAATAAATCTCCTGATTTTTCATCTTTGCAATAGAGTATATTTGTATTTTTATTATAATTAGATCCTATTATGGAATATTTTTCTGTAATTAATTTTGTTGAAAGTGAATCAATAATTTGTTTATCCTCATTTAATTTTATGGAAAGAATTCTATTATTGTCAGCGTTAAATAATGTAGTTGTTTGGGTAGAGTCATTTTTCACATCAAACACTAAATTGTTAGAATTTATTTGCATATGAAATGAATTTATAAATTTTTGCGAAAATCCGATAGAACTAATAATTAAGAAAGCAAGGGTTAAGATTCTTTTAAACATAATTTTCGTGAAATTTTAAGATGAAATCAAATGTAGTTGTTTTTTTCTAGTAAGTAAACTCTCTCCCTATTTAATTTTTTTACAATCTGCTTCGTATCTTTGAGCTCAAATAATTACTTAAATGAAATACACTACATTACCCAATACCGATATAAAAATCAGCAAAATTTGCCTAGGTACAATGACTTTTGGTCAACAAAACACTGAAGCCGATGGTCACGCCCAAATGGATTATGCGCTCGAACAAGGAATTAATTTTTTTGATACTGCCGAGATGTATTCTGTACCAGGACGCAAAGAAACCTACGGAAGCACCGAGAAAATATTGGGTACCTGGTTTAAAAAATCAGGAAAAAGAGAAGAAATAATTTTGGCTTCAAAAATCGCAGGGCCTAATCCTGGATTGTCTTACATCAGAGAAAATATGGATTTTTCTCCTGCAAGTATTGCCTTGTCTTTAGACAAAAGTTTGACGCGTTTGCAAACGGATTATATTGA
>NZ_JAQTPQ010000311.1 GCF_028712645.1 Flavobacterium sp.
ATGCACAACCCTTTTATTCAGTTCTTTATGTTTTTGTTTTTGAACGTAAAAATATTGAGTGTTGTTGCATTCGGACACGGAGGAACAAGAGAAACTAAACATTAATTAAAAATGTTTTTAAAATAAAAAAAAGTATTTCATTGCGGAATACTTTTTTTATCTATCTTTGTTAACCAAATGGTTAAACTATATAGTTAAATACAAATGACTACAGAAGAAAAAATATTTAATGCTGCTCGAATCGTGTTTCAAAAGAAAGGATTTGCTGGTGCTAGAATGCAGGAAATAGCAGATGAAGCTGGAATAAATAAAGCGATGTTGCATTATTGTTTTAAAAGCAAAGAATTACTATTTAAAGCGATTTTTATGAATGCTTTTGGTCAATTGGCACCTCAAATCAATGCCATTTTTTATTCGCCTGATACTGTTTTTGATAAAATTAAAAAATTCACCCATAGCTATATTTCGTTTGTGATTCTTAATCCGTATTTGCCACAATTTGTAATTCAGGAAATGAACAACAATCCCGAGTTTGTAATGGCCTTTTTAAACTATGAAAATAGACCTAATCCAGCCATTTTAATTGCCCAAATTGAAAAAGAAATTGCAAACGGAATCATAAAACCCGTCAATCCCAAACAACTGTTGGTTGATATTTTTTCAATGACTGTTTTCCCATTTGCAGCCCAAGTGATGCTAAAAGGAATGATTCAAATTTCGGATTCCGAATTCAATCAAATGATGGAAGAACGAAAAACTAGTATTGCCGAACAAATAATTAATTCGATAAAAAAATGAAAAAAGTACTATTGACATTCCTTTTTATGTTGCCAATGCTGTCTTTTGCACAACAGACTTTGTCGTTAGAAGATTGCTATACTTTGGCTAATAAAAATTATCCTTTATTCAAACAAGCCGATTTATTACAGCAAAAAGCATCTTTAGAAATTGATGCGCTCAATAAAGGGAAACTTCCTAAAATGGATATTAATGCACAGGCTACTTATCAATCTGATGTTACTGGTTTGCCTATTTCCTTGCCTAATGTGACCCCATTAAATAAAGATCAATATCGCGCCACTTTTGATGTAAATCAGTTGTTGTATAATGGTGGTTTGATTGATGCTAATGCTAAGCTCAAGGCGGCTCAAACCAAAACCCAACAACAACAAGTTGAGGTGAATTTGTACCAAATTAGAACAAAAATTAACCAATTTTATTTTTCGGTTTTGTTGCTCCAAGAGCAAAAAACAATTTTACTTTCAAAACAAGCTCAACTAGCTTCGAAAGTAAATGAAGTGAAATCAGGAGTTAAATTTGGAGCTATCCTACCTGCTTCCGAAAAAGTTTTGGAAGCTGAAAACTTAAAGATAAATCAACAACTCATTGGAATCCAATTTGAAAAAAAGTGGTTATTAGAAAACTTATCTTCTTTAATTTTTACAACAATTGAAGAAAATACAATTTTTGTTCAACCAAAGATTTTAAATGATTTTTCTAATGAAAATAATCGTCCAGAATTGAAATTATTCGACTTTCAAAAAGAACAGATTGAGAATTCAAAAGAAATAATTTCTAAAAATAATCTACCAAAAATTAATGCTTTTGGTCAGGCAGGTTATGGAAATCCAGGATTAAATATGTTGGACAATTCGTTCCAGACTTTTTATATGGTGGGCTTGAAAGCCAATTGGAATGTGTTCGATTGGAACAAATCTAAAACTGAAAAAGAAGCGCTTTCAGTTTCGGCAGCCATCGTTTCAACTGAAAAAGAAACTTTTTTACTCAATAATAAATTGCAACTGCAAGAGATGGAAAACGAAATATATAAAACGGAAGAAATAATAAAATCCGATGTTCAAATTATCTCTTTGCGAGAAGATGTGGTTAAATCCGCGGATGCACAATTGAAAAATGGGGTCATCACTTCGTCAGAATTTTTGGTAGAATTTACCAATTTATATGAAGCCAAAACGAATCAGAAAACCCACGAAATTCAATTGGCTTTAGCGAAAGCGAATTATCAAGTTGTAAAGGGAAGCCCCCTCCCCCCCGAAGGAGGAACTAATTAGTTGATTTCAAAATCAGTCAAATAAATTAAATAGATAAAGACATATAAAATGAAAAAAATAATCACATTTCTAAGCCTGATTTCTCTCATTTCTTGTAATAAAAACAACGACAAAGCGGATGGTTACGGCAATTTTGAAGCAACTGAAGTAACTATTTCGGCTGAAGCCAATGGAAATATCGAATATTTGAAATTAGAAGAAGGCGATATTCTGGAACCTAAAACCCAAGTTGGGTTAGTCGATACAACCCAATTGTATTTCAATAAACAACAATTGATGGCTTCAAAAAGTACTGTTTTTTCGAAATCAAAAAATGTGTTGTCACAAAAAAACGTTTTACAAGAACAACTCAAAACCACTTTGATTGAAAAAAAGAGAATCGAAAATATGTTTGCCGAAAACGCTGCAACAAAAAGACAAGTTGACGAAATTGTGGGCAAAGTAAATGTCATTTTGGAGCAAATCCGTAGTGTAGAAACTCAGAATAGTCCAATTGTAAATGAGGTAAAAGCTATCGATGTTCAAATCGAAAAAATAAACGACCAGATTGAGAAAAGCAAAATCATAAATCCAATAAAAGGTACAGTCTTGGCTAAATATGCAGAACCCAATGAGGTAACTGCCTTTGGAAAACCACTTTATAAAATCGCCGATATTTCTGAGATGACACTTCGAGTGTATGTAAGTGAGACCCAATTACCTAATATAAAAATAGGGCAAAATGTAACTGTAAAAATTGATTCGGGAAAAGAGATGAAATCGTATCAAGGAGCAGTTTCCTGGATATCCTCTTCAGCTGAATTCACGCCAAAAGTGATACAAACAAAAGAAGAACGTGTCAATCTTGTTTATGCCGTGAAAGTGAAAGTTAAAAATGATGGAGGTTTAAAAATAGGAATGCCAGCCGAAATGTGGATTAAATAAATGTATAAAAAACAATAATAAAATGAAAACAAATGTATTGATAGTAGCAATTCTACTTGTCCTTTTTACTAGTTGCAAAAATCAAAAATCTTCTGAAGATTTTGGCATTTCGGCAACAACTTCCTCAACTGAAAACTCGGAAGCACTTGCTTTATTTCAGCAGAAATGTTACGCTTGTCATAGTGTTATAACCAAATCTCATAGCGAAATAATTGCTCCGCCAATGATAGCCGTTAAGAAAAGATATTCGATGCAATATGACAACAAAGAAGATTTTGTGAATGCTGTTGTAGCTTATGCCAGTGACCCAAAAGTTGAAAATGCTCTGATGCCTGGCGCAATTGATAAATTTAAACCAATGCCTAAGCAAGCTTTTGAAGAAAAGGATTTAAGGAAGATTGCAACCTATATCTATGAAAACCAAATTGAAACTCCAGTATGGTTTGAAGATCATTTTCAACAAAATCACAAAAATGGTCAAGGAATGGGAATGGGTATGAAAAATAATAAATAATGAGTATACAGGTCCAAAATATATCCAAATCCTACAACAAAATTAAAGCTGTTGAAGCCATTTCTTTTGATGTAAAAGAAGGAGAATTGTTTGGATTAATTGGGCCTGATGGAGCGGGAAAAACGACTATTTTTCGAATCTTAACGACACTTTTATTAGCCAATGAAGGTTCTGCAACAGTAGCCGGTTTCGATGTGGTGGAAGAGTATAAATCCATTAGGAATTCCGTAGGT
>NZ_JAQTPQ010000063.1 GCF_028712645.1 Flavobacterium sp.
TCAAAAATGCAAATGCTGATGTTTTAAACGGTATTGCCTACAACCCAAAAACAAAAACCATTTTTGTTACAGGAAAAAACTGGGATAAAATGTTCGAAATTAAGGTTTCGGAATAAATTCCACACGAAATGAAAACACTATTCATCAACATTAAGGAATTACTTCAAGTGCGAGATAAATCTGTTTTGAAAGTTTCTGGTGATGAAATGGCAATTCTTCCTACGATTAAAAAGGCGTATTTGGTAATTCAAAATGGGTTTATTGCTGATTTTGGTTCGATGGAAGATTTACCAGAGGATTTAAATCCTGAAAAATGTATCGATGTTGATGGAAAAATGGTTTTGCCTACTTGGTGCGACAGTCACACGCACCTTGTTTATGCTGGCAATCGCGAACAAGAATTTGTGGACAGAATCAACGGACTTTCTTATGAAGAAATTGCCAATCGTGGCGGCGGTATTTTAAATTCAGCCAAAAAACTCAACGAAACTTCCGAAGAAGAACTTTACAGCCAATCCAAAGTCCGGCTTGAAGAAATTATGTACTTAGGAACTGGCGCAGTCGAAATAAAATCGGGTTATGGGCTTACAGTTGATGGCGAATTGAAAATGCTTCGTGTTATCAAAAAATTGTCTCAAGATTATCCAATAACTATTAAAGCAACTTTCCTTGGAGCACACGCAATTCCACAGGAATTCAAGGAAAATAGAAAAGGATATATCGATTTAATAATTAACGAAATGCTGCCTGCAGTTGCGAAAAATAATTTGGCAGACTTTATAGATGTCTTTTGTGAAACTGGTTATTTCACGGTTCCCGAAACGGAACAAATTATGGAAGCAGGAATTCAATTTGGCTTAAAACCAAAAATCCACGTGAATCAATTTAATTCTATTGGTGGAATTCAAGCAGCAATAAAATTCAAAGCACTTTCGGTGGATCATTTGGAAATTATGAAACCCGAAGACATTGAAGCTTTGAAAAAAACTGAAACAATGACAGTTGCTTTACCTTCTTGCTCTTATTTTCTAGGAATTCCATATACTCCAGCACGTGAAATGATGTCAGCAGGTTTGCCAATTGCACTTGCAACCGATTTTAATCCTGGTTCAACTCCTTCAGGAAATATGAATTTTGTAGTTTCTACAGCTTGTATCAAAATGAAAATGACTCCCGAAGAAGCCATAAATGCTGCCACAATAAACGGAGCTTATGCAATGGGAATTTCTGAAACTAACGGAAGTATCACCATTGGCAAAAAAGCTAATCTTATCATTACAAAACCTATCTCTTCTTATAATCAACTTCCTTATGCTTTTGGAAGCAACTTAATAGATTCCGTATTTATTGAAGGTAAAGTTATTGTATAAAAAAAGAGGAACAAAATGCTCCTCTTTACTTTATTAAAATCTTATTCTTTTATTTCAATGTAAAACTTGTTTTTGAAACCAATTCGTCTTTGTCAAAAATATTCACGAAGTAAGTTCCTTTTGCAAAATCTTTACCTGGCAAATCTTCAGAAACTCTTACAGTTTTATTTTCATATTTTACATTAGATATAAAACTGTATGTTAATGCTTTATCACCAAAAGTCTCTGTTTTTTTATCCCCTAAAACATTACTTTTACTATCAATTACTTGCACATAATATTCTTTATCACCAGATTTTGCAATTTGGTTCTCAGCAATAGTAAAACTAATTTTAAGAACGTCTGCTCTACCTGCTTTTTCGGTTTTTACTTGTTCACCAGAATGTCTTATCTTATAAGCTGCTGTTGTCATATAAAGAATAGTCAATTTCGATCCTTTCTCAACAGTTTTAGCCAATTCTTCGTTCTGACCTACCAATACTTCATTGTATTTTTTTGATTCCCCCAAAACAACAACAGTGCTGTCACGTTGCGTTGTTAAAGTAGAATTTTGTTTTTTAAGCACTTCATTTTCAGCTAATAAGCCTTTCATAGAGCTTTCTAACTTAAGATATTGCGTTTTGTATTTCGCTAATGAAGCTATATCCCCTTTAGATTTTTTAAGGTCTTCCATCAAAGTCACAACTTTGTCTCTTTCTTTAATTAATTCTTCAGACATTGAAGTATTTTCAGCAATTGCAGCATCATAAGTAGTTTTTAAATCTTGTAAATCTTTCATTACCAAGTCTTTTTCACTAACTGTTTTTGTCAATTCAGTTTGAACAGCTTTTGAATCCGAGGTCATTTTAAAAATACAAATTAAACTTCCTACTAATAGAATTGCCAATATTGCGATTATTACCTTTAATCTTGAGTTTGAATTATTTCTTTGTTCTTCCATTTTAAATTTTTTTATACAAATTTAATAATATAATATTAGGTACAAACGAATTCTCGACAATTATATTATATTTGATGTTTATATTTTTTATGGAAAACCTTATCCCATTTACCAAAACTGAACTTGCCAAAATTACAAACCACCGAAGTGGGGAAATAAAATTTGGCGAAAAAATGCTTACTATTCCAAAAGGAACAGACCCATTAGTATTTCTAAAATCTTGTGAGGCTCAATATGTTTTACTGGGCATACCCGAAGATATTGGAGTAAGAGCTAATTTTGGAAGGCCAGGAACAGCATCAGCTTGGGAAAGTGCAATTCGAAGTATTGCTAATATTCAACACAATCGTTTTTGCAAAGGATATAATCTTCTTGTCTTAGGGCAATTAGATGTATGTGAGGATATGAAAGAAGTGGAGGATTTAGATTTTCACGATGTAAATGATCGAACTAAATTGAGTAAACTCGTAGAAAAAATTGACAAAGAAGTTTCCCATATTATTTTTAACATCATAAAATCTGGAAAAACACCGATAATAATTGGTGGAGGTCACAATAATTCCTACGGTAACATCAAAGGGACAGCACTTGCCAAAGGGAAATCTATAAATGCTATCAATTTTGATGCTCACTCTGATTTCAGAATTCTAGAAGGAAGACATAGTGGTAACGGATTTTCTTATGCTTATGAAGAAGGTTTTTTAAAGAAATACTTCATTTTTGGTTTACACGAAAATTATACTTCAAAAAGTGTATTAGACATTATCAAAAAAAAGGAAGATCGTGTTCGTTTTAACACTTATGATTGTATAAAGATTCGCAAGGAAAAAAATTTCGATCAAGAAATTAATCAAGCTATGGAATTTATTAAAAATGATAGCTACGGAATAGAAATTGACCTTGATGCAATTCCCTATATCGCTAGCAGTGCTATGACATTGAGTGGATTTTCAATCGAAGAATTGAGACAGTTTGTTTCCTATTTTGCCAAAAACAAAAATGCTGCTTATTTGCATATTTGTGAAGGTGCTCCAGACTTAGGAGAAGAAAAAAACAATCATTTAATAGGAAAGCTCATAGGGTATTTAGTTACTGATTTTATAAAATCAAATAACAGTATTTCTTTATTATAATATAGAAATCATTTTTTGATTCGACAATAATGAAACTAATTTCCATCAAAAATAATAAACCTATCTTTGCGAAACTATCTATGTACTTATTACAAGATATTTAATACAAAAAATATGTTATTCGAAGATTTATCACTTTCAAAAAGTATTCAAAAAGCCGTATTTGAAGAAGGCTATACCAACCCCACTCCTATTCAAGAACAATCCATTCCTCTAGTTTTGGCGGGGAGAGATTTAATAGGTTGTGCTCAAACAGGAACAGGAAAAACGGCAGCATTTGCCATTCCAATCATACATCAATTGCACCGAATTGTTGGTTCTTCAAAAAAAGCCAAAGAAATTCGTGCATTAATAGTTACTCCAACACGGGAATTAGCGGTACAAATTGGTCAAAGTTTTGACACTTATGGAAAATACACCAACTTGACCCAACTTACCATTTTTGGAGGAGTTTCTCAAGTTCCACAAGTAGATGCTTTAAGAAAAGGAGTCGACGTCCTTGTGGCTACTCCAGGAAGATTACTCGATTTGCACAAGCAGGGTTTCATCGATTTAGATCAGTTGCATACTTTGGTTCTTGATGAAGCAGATCAAATGCTGGATATGGGATTTATAAACGATGTTAAAAAGATTGTAAAGCTTACGCCAAAAAATAGACAAACTTTATTGTTCTCGGCAACAATGCCAATAGCAATTCGGGAATTAGCCGAAATGTTTCTTAAAGATCCAGCAAAAGTTGAAGTATCTCCCGTTTCGTCAACAGCTGAAAATGTGGAACAACATATTTATTTTGTTGAAAAAGGTGAAAAAAGAAATTTATTATATCATTTGATCAAAAATCAAAATTTATCCGATGTTTTGGTTTTTTCTAGAACCAAACACGGTGCTGATAATGTTGTCAAAGCATTACGTAAAAAAGATATTCCTGCAGAAGCTATTCACGGTGATAAATCTCAAAATGCAAGACAACGTGTTTTGGATGCATTTAAAAATAAAGAAGTTGGAGTTCTTGTAGCAACTGATATTGCCGCTCGTGGTATTGATATTGATCAATTGCCATTTGTAATTAATTTTGATTTGCCAAATATTCCAGAAACATATGTCCACCGAATTGGTAGAACTGGTCGAGCAGGAAATGAAGGAATCGCCATTTCATTTTGTAGTAAAGATGAGCATCAATATTGGGCAGCTATTCAAAAATTGATAAAAGTAGATGTTAAGACTATAAGTGATCATCCATATCCTTGGCATTCAGGAAGTCCTGAAACTGCACAAGCAGCTTCGCAAAAAAATTCAAATAGAAGTGGTGGTGCTCATAAATCAAGAAAATCAGAGGCGTCGAAACAAAATAAAAAGCGTTGGTATTAATGTAATTATTATTTTAAAATACTTATGTCCAAATCTTTAGAATAGTATTTTTAGATAATGTTTGGCAACAAATTTCAATTGCATATATAAAATTAAAGCAAGAAAGTCTAAATTAATTCTTTCTTGCTTTATTTATTTGATCATTAATCACCTGAAATAATTTCATAGGTTCAAACGGTTTTACAATTATATCATTCATTCCAGCTGAAAGAGCTTCCTCTGTTATTTCCTCTTTTGCAAAAGCTGTTAGAGCAATAATTGGCGTTTGTATTTTTTCCAAACGAATTTTTCTCGTAGTTTCAAAACCACTTATCAAAGGCATATTGATATCCATCAAAATAACATCAAAATTATCCTTTTTCAAAATATCGAGAGCTTGGTATCCATCATCAACAATAACGCAACTACAATTATTTTTTTCAATTATTTTTTTTGTAACAGTTTGGTTTATTTTATTGTCTTCGACTACTAATATTTTAAATATCTGGCTAGAACTTAAATCTACCTTGATATTATTAATAATTTCAAAAGTTTTATTAGAATCAAATTCAAATGCAATCGTGAATTTGAAAGTTGTTCCTTCTCCTATTTTACTTTCAAGATATATTTTACTATTGAATAATTCTAATAATCGCTTAACTATAGCTAATCCAAGACCTGTTCCTTGATAATCATTTTCTTTTTTGCCAACCTGTACAAATTTTTCAAAAATTTTGTCTTGATCTCCTGTCGCAATTCCCACACCGTTATCCTTAATTTTAAATTCAATAAAATGAAATTTATTTTCAATTTTTACCAGATTTGCAGTAACAATGACTTCGCCATTTTTAGTAAATTTTAAAGCATTGCTTATTAAATTCATAAGGATTTGGGAAAGCCTTAATTTATCTCCAATTAAAAATTCGGGGATATTAGGATCAATTTCAATAGTTATTTTATTATTATGATTTTGAGCGATGAAGGCAAGAGAATTTTTTATAGAATTAATTTCATCTGAAACATTGAATGTCAAATTTTCAAGAACAATCCTGTTTTCTTCAATTTTATTAATTTGAAGAATATCATTAACAAGTGATAGCAAATATCGCGCTGAAAATTTGAGTGATTCTAAATGGGGACTACCCGCAAGTTCTTTGTGCTCGTCTAAAAGCATATTAGTTATCCCAACAACTCCATATAATGGTGTTCTTAATTCGTGACTTATCGTAGATACAAATTGTGTTTTAAGCAGGGATGCTTCTTCAGCAGATTCTTTGGCAATATATAATTTTTCATTAGCAATAATAAGATCGCTATTTACCTTTTTCTTGAAGTTATAATTTATATACAAAGAATAAAGCAACAACAATAAAATAATGAGTGCAAGTATAAAAAGAGTTAAAATAATTCTTGAATTTTCTAAACTTTGCGATTGCAATTTTTTCTCGAGTTCAATTTTCTCAACCTCTCTTTTATATTCATCTAGTTCGAGATTAATTCCCGCAACATTTGCCTTTTTAAGTTTTTCTTGGTTATAAAGTTCTTCTGTTATTTTATTGTATAATTCTAGGTTTTCATAGGCATTTTTATAGTCACCATTTTTTTGTAAGAACTTAGAATACTCTTGATGAGAATAAGATAAGTCAGCCTTTTCAGTTCCTTCTTTACCTAATTTAATTGCATCTTGAAATGAAATTTCCGCTTTTTTATTTTCACCAATATATCCATAATACATTCCATTAAGCATATTTAAGGCTACAATAGTGGATTTATCTCCAAATTTAGGATGATATTTATTGATAAATTTTAAATAGGGGTATCCTTCATTAAATTGACCACTCTCAAAATAAGCCCAAGCGATATTAAGTTTCGTGAGGACAATATTAATTGAATCTGCCCTCATATTACTATATTCTAATGACTTTTTGTAGTAATCAATTCCTTTTGAATTTTGTTTTAAATTGAAACAATATATATTTCCTAAGTTATTGTTAATCCAATCTCTTAATTTATTATTATTTATTTTGTTGGCATAAGTTAATCCCTTATTGAAGTAAAAAATTGCTTTGTCATATTCAGACAACTCACTGTAATTTAAAGCAATTGAATTATAGGAAGTAGCGATGAGATAATCATCCTTAATTGCATTAGCATAATGCAAAGCAACTCTTGATGTTGTTAATGATTTTTCGAAATTAGTCGCTTTTCTATATTCGTTTGCCTTCTTAGTTAATTTCGTGATTTCTTCTTTGGAAAGAGTTTTTATTTGGGCAAATGAATTATTCCTGATCGGGCTCAGTAGTAATAATAACAATACGATAATTCGAATGTGGGGCATAATTTTTATAATCTCATTTCAAATATACACTTTTAAATAATAACGAAAAATCTTTTATAAGTTATTTCTCTAATATATAATTATTAAAAATAATTATTGTTGAATTAATACTACTAAAAAAAAACTACTCAATTAATTGAGCAGATTTGTGTTAGCATAAACACAAGATATTTTTCTAGACTATTTATGTTTTTATTCAGATAGCTCTGGCTCACTTTCACCTTCCCATTTTCCAACTACTGAAGTTGCCAAAGCATTTCCTAAAACATTTGTTGCACTACGAAACATATCGCAAAAATGATCAATTGGAAGAATCAAAGCAATCCCTTCTATTGGAATATCAAACATTCCACAAGTGGCAGCAACAACAACTAAACTTGCTCTTGGAACTCCCGCAATTCCTTTACTGGTTAGCATCAAGACTAAAAGCATAGTCATTTGAGTTCCCAAATCCAAATGGATTCCATAGGCTTGGGCAATGAACATACTTGCAAAAGTCATATACATCATACTTCCGTCTAAATTGAAAGAATAACCTAAAGGCAACATAAATGAAACAATCTTATCTTTTATTCCAAAACGTTCCAATTCTTCAGTTAATTTTGGAAAAACAGCTTCGCTACTTGTCGTACCAAAAGCAATTATCAACGGACTAACAATATGTTTTAATAAGGTTTTCATTCTTTTTCCAAGAAAAACAAAACCTACTGCTAAAAGGAAAATCCATAACGAACCGATTCCTACTAAAAATGAACTGAAAAATTTTACATAAGTGATAACTAAATCATTCAAATCTTTAATTGCAAAAACTCCTGCTATTGCTCCGAAAACACCTAGAGGAGCAAATTTCATTACGTAATTCACCATTTTGAGAATGATGTGTGATGTTTTGTCTAATGCATTTATTACAGGTTTTGCAAAACTTCCAATTGAAGCTGCGGCTAATCCAAAAAATATGGAGAAAATAACAATTTGAAGAATTTCATTATTCGACATTGCTTCAAAAATACTTTTTGGAATAATGTGTTCAATAAAATTTATTGCAGAAAAACTATGAGTATTACCCGTTACTTCGGCAGCAGCTGTCAAATCAACATTTAATAAATTTAATCCAACTCCTGGTTTTAAGAGATTGACCCAAAACATTCCAATTAACAACGAAATAAATGAAGCCGAAAAGAACCATCCTAAAGCTCTTCCGCCAACTCTTCCCACGGTTTTAATATCCCCTAATTTTGCAATTCCCACTACCAAAGTAGTAAAAACCAAAGGCGAAATAATCATTTGGACCAAACGGATGAAAACCGTTGCCAATATTTTTATTTTATCGCTAAATTCTTTGGCAAAAGGAACATCATAATTATTATGAATATAAATGCCTAAGACTGCTCCAAATAGCATTGCAATAAGAATTTGAACAGTAAGATTTCCTAATAAAGATGATTTTTTTGTTTCGGTTGGTGTCATTTTGGTTGGTTTTTAGCCCTGATTACTTCACTTTATTTTTACTTTCATCGGAGTTCAGTGAACTTCGTTTGTAGTTAAAACCCTACGCTTTTGGACGTGGATTGAAACGAATAGCAGGAAATAACTCCTAAAAATTAGGAGAATAGGTTTTGTTAATTAAATAAAAATCGGCAAGCACAATGGCTGCCATAGCTTCAACAATAGGAACCGCACGTGGTACAACGCAAGGATCGTGTCGACCTTTCCCAGTCATTTCGGTAATAGTCCCTTTATTATCAAGAGATTCTTGTTTTTGCATAATAGTTGCTACAGGTTTGAAAGCTACTCGAAAATAAATATCCATTCCGTTGCTAATTCCTCCTTGAATTCCGCCTGAAAGATTCGTTTTTGTAGTTCCATCAGGATTGTATAAATCATTGTGTTCGCTTCCTTTCATTTGAGATCCACAAAAACCACTTCCGAATTCGAAACCTTTTACAGCATTTATAGAAAGCATTGCTTTGCCTAATTCTGCGTGTAATTTATCGAAAACAGGTTCTCCTAATCCTATTGGAACATTTTTAATCACACAAGTAACTGTCCCTCCAACTGTGTCTCCTTGTTTTTTTATCACACGAATATATTCTTCCATTTTGATGGCAGATTCTTCGTCAGGACAACGTACTGGATTATTTTCAGTTTTCGAAAAGTCTAAATCTTGGTATGGTTTTTCTAAAAAAATTGGACCAACCGAAGATACAAAAGCATTGATTTTTATTTCTGGTAACATTTGTTTTGCAATTGCTCCAGCCACTACTCTACTTGCCGTTTCACGAGCAGAACTTCGTCCGCCACCACGATAATCTCGGACTCCATATTTTTTTTCATACACATAATCGGCATGACTTGGTCTGTAATTATCTTTTATATGTGAGTAATCGTCAGATTTTTGATTGGTGTTAGGGATAATGAAACCAATGGGAGTTCCTGTGGTTTTACCTTCAAAAATTCCTGAAAGAAATTGCACATCGTCTGGTTCTTTTCGTTGGGTAACAATTGCTGATTGTCCAGGTTTTCTTCGAGACATTTCAAGTTGAATTGCGTCCAAATCCAAAGTTATTCCCGAAGGGCAACCATCAATTATTCCACCCAAAGCTTCTCCATGTGATTCTCCAAAAGTTGTGATTCTAAATAGTGTTCCGTAGCTATTTCCTGCCATTATTATTAGTTTTGAACAAATATAATATTTTAGTTTAAAGATTAAAAGTTTAAAGTTTAAAGTTTTAAAAAGCTATTCACAGTCTATTCACTTTTCTACTTTATTTCATAAAAATTATTATATAAAATTTTATAATGATTAAAGATGTTTTTTACTAACTTTCAAACTTTTAGAAATATTATTTGTAAATAAATTTATATTAAAAAAGCAATTATAACTAAAAAATGAGTCGATTATGAAATATTTTTTAATTATCCTATAATTTTTTTATCAGTTATTAGTTATACATTTGCAAAAACAAATTTTTATTTATGAAAAAAATCATTTTATCAGCAGTTATGTTAATGGGATTAGCATTAACAGCACAAGCACAAGACATTTCTAAAAATGCTTTAGGATTACGTTTAGGAGACAATTCAGGTTTTGGAGGAGAAGTTTCATATCAAAGAGCTTTATCAAGCAATAACCGTTTGGAATTAGATTTAGGTTGGAGAAACTCTAATTACGTTGACGCATTTAAACTTGCTGGTCTGTACCAATGGGTATGGAATATTGATGGCGGATTCAACTGGTATGCTGGTATTGGAGGTGGATTAGGCAGCTGGAGTAGTGATGCTAATACAAGTGGCACATTTATATTTGCTGCTGGTGATATTGGAATAGAATACAATTTTGAGGAAGCACCAATTCAACTTTCATTAGATGCTAGACCTGAACTTGGTTTTGGAGATTACAAATACACTAATAAAAATTTAGATAATTTTGGTCCAGACATTGCTTTGGGAATCAGATATAGATTCTAATTAGCCTTTTTAAATTTTCATAAATCCCATTAACTCAAATTAATGGGATTTTTTATTTAATAATAATTTCTTTTTTTGAGTTTATTCTAACTACACAATAAGGATTGCTGATAACTTGATTCACCATTGCATTTGGTTCAGGAGAGTTTTCTTTCACGGTGATAATTATGTTTTTATCATTTTCAACTATACTTTCAATACCAATTTTGAAACCGCTCGTTGGTTGTTCTCCCATATTTAATATTACAAAATTTGAAGCTTTAATATCATCAGGCTTAATTTTATTCTTTAATTTTTCATCATTTTGCAGCATCTTAATTTCGTTTGATTCAGTTAGGATCTCAAAAAATCGAATACTCGCTCCTCCGTTTGGCTGTTGTGTTAGAACTTCAAATAAAGGTCTATTTACAATTGTTTTCGTAGATGTAGCTCCACAAGAAACCAAAATTAATGTTAGCAATAAAAGGCTTATTTTTTTCATAAAAATTTATTTATAGCTCTTTGATATAAATCTTCATATTGAGGCAAAATATTTTTGATGTCAAATCGCTCAGCAACTGACAAAGCATTCTTTTTAAATTCTGATAAAATAGTATCATCTTTTAAAATTTTTAAAGCATTTTCGGCCATTTCCTTGGTTTTCCCCACATTACTTAAATACCCTGAAATTCCATCAAAATTTACTTCTGGCAAACCTCCCGAATTACTTGAAATCACGGGAACTCCCCAAGCCATTGCTTCTAATGCTGCAAGACCAAAACTTTCTGTTTCTGAAGGCAAAAGAAATAAATCGCTATAGCTTAAAATCTTATCGATTTCATTACTATTTCCAAAGAAGATTACTTTATCTTGAATGCCTAATTCCTCACATAAGTACTCTGCTTTTTCTTTTTCTGGTCCATCACCTACCATCATTAATTTAGCAGGAATTTCTTTTTGAATTTTATAAAATATTTTGATCACGTCAGGAATTCGTTTTACTTTCCTAAAATTGCTGATATGCGTTATAATCTTTTCATTTTCTGTAGCCATAACAGATCGACGACAAGAAATGCTTGGATCAATAGTATTTTTATCTAATTCAATAAAATTTGGGATAACCTGAATTTCGTTTTTAATGTTGAATAATTTAAGGGTGTCCTCTTTCAAACTTTGAGAAACAGAAGTAACATAATCTGATTTATTGATACTGAAAGTTACCGCAGTTTTATAAAATGGATGATTGCCTACCAAGGTAATATCCGTTCCGTGAAGAGTTGTTATCATAGGTAAATTGATACCTTCATCTTTAAGCATTTGTTTTGCCATATAGCCTGCATAAGCGTGTGGAATTGCATAATGCACGTGAAGCAATTCTATTTTGTACAACTTCACTGTATCGACTAATTTGCTTGATAACGCTAATTCATAAGGCTGAAAATGAAACAATGGATATTCTGGAACGTTAACTTCATGATAATGAACATTTGGATTTAATAAAGCCAAACGAACGGGTTGACTATAAGTAATAAAATGAATTTCGTGACCACGGCGAGCTAATTCAAGTCCTAATTCTGTTGCGACAACACCGCTTCCTCCAAAAGTAGGATAACAAACAATTGCAATTTTCATCTATAATTTTTTAAAATACGAATTTAGGCAAAATAGAAATGGGTTAAGACAAAATGTCTTTTTTTATTGTATTAAATTAGATTTAACAGCAACTGCATTTGTATATTGAATTGCATTTTAGATATATTTTCCTTATATTAGCCATTATTCATTCAATTTTTGAGGACAAATTTGAATTATTTTAACAATTCATTAAATCCTTTCTTTGATTTCTTATTCCAGAAATCGTCTTGAAAAATCATCTTTTTTTTGCAGTTTGCTGCATCTTTTGTTATTTGGAGAAATTCCATTAACAGCTAATCAATTAATCTGAATATAAAATGAAATTCAAACAAATAAATCAAACTACGGGAGAAGATAATACATTCACCAATCAAATCATTGCTGAATTTCTTTATACTCATTTAGAAGAATATGGTAATAAAATTGGAGATATTCTAAAATGTATTGCTTATGTTATGAATCCTAACAAAGGAGGAAATATAGTAGTGGGTCTAGACGATAATAAAATTGTTGGTGTTGTAATTTTAAATAATACTGGAATGAAAGATTTTATCCCAGAAAATATTTTGGTGTATATCGCTGTTGACAATATGCAACGTGGCAAAGGTTTTGGAAGACAACTAATGCAAAAAGCTATCTCAATCGCAGAAGGAAATATTGCTCTTCATGTGGAACCGAATAACCCAGCAAAAATTCTGTATGAAAAACTTGGATTTACTAATAAATACCTAGAAATGCGTCTCATAAAATAGTCCAAAGATAGAATATCAAAATATCAAAATTGATTCCTCGTAAAATTATAAAATAATGGCTTTCATAAAATTATACAAACAAAAATTAGAAGAGAATTATGCTTTTTTGGATGCTATTTTTAAATCTAGAGATATTCAATGGGGCGTAGTTTCTAAAATTTTATGTGGAAATACAATTTATCTCAAAGAAATAATAGCTTTAGGAGTTAGGGAAATTCATGATTCTAGAATTAGCAACTTAAAAAAAATTAAGACATTAGATCCTGATATTCAAACAGTGTATATCAAACCTCCTGCAAAACAAAATATTCAAAGTATTGTTCGTTATGCAGATGTCAGTTTTAATACTGAAATTTATACCATTCAATTACTTTCAAAGGAAGCACAAAAACAGAATAAAATCCATAAAATCATCATTATGATTGAAATGGGTGATTTGCGTGAAGGGGTTATGGGCGAAGAACTGATAGCTTTTTATGGAACAATTCTAAGTATGTCAAATATCGAAATTCGAGGAATTGGTACCAACTTGAATTGTCTAAGTGGCGTAATGCCTACACAGGACAAATTAATTCAGTTAAGTTTATACAAACAACTTATTGAGGCTAAATTCAATATTAAAATTCCTTGGGTTTCTGGAGGAACCTCAGTTGCAATTCCGTTGATACTAAAAAATGCGCGACCAATGTCGGTGAATCATTTTAGAATTGGGGAAGCCTTATTCTTTGGTAAAGATCTTTTTACTGGAGAAACCATTGAAGGAATGCACAATGATGTTTTTAAACTCTACACACAAATTATTGAAATTACCGAAAAACCAGACACACCAACAGGTGAAATTGGCGAAAATGTGGCAGGAAATACTTTTTCGATGAACGACATAGAAGACCTTGGCGGAACTTCATTACGAGCCATCTTAGATATTGGTTTGTTAGATATGCAACCACAGTATATAGAACCTGAAGACATCGAAATTACTATTATTGATGCAAGTTCCGATATGATGGTAGTTGATATTTCAAATTCTAAAAAAACATATAAAGTAGGCGATTTTGTGTCTTTTAAAATTCAATATATGGGAGGACTCTATCTTTTAAATTCCGATTATATTGAAAAAGTTATTGGATGAAAAATTGAGATAATTATTTGCCTCTAAAAGAAACGACTGTGCCAGCTATCCATTGCGGGAACTTCCCAAGATTCGTTATATTCTTGAATGTTATTGACCAAATTATTGAAAACAATGGTATTCTCGGTAACGGCTTTTTCTTTTGCCATCTTTTTGAAATCTATCAAGGATTTGTGAGCAATATGTTCTCCATTCTTAAAAGTAACATTCATTTTATCCAATAAATCTACGTTGTATTTTTGTTCTAATTTTTGGATGAATTGCACTGAAGAATCTATAGAACAACCTGTTGCAGCTTGTACTTCTTGGTTTATTGCAATTATTATAAATCTATTGTATTTCAATTGATACGATGATTCAAGACCAATACTATGTGCTTCCCATTTTTCAAGAAAGGATATTAAATCAGTTTCTATTTCGGAAAATTCCGCATCCGAAAATTTTCTATTGGATTGGTAAATCCAGATTTTGGATTCTTCTGGTAAATTTTCAAAAGGAATATACATTTGTTTTTTGATTTGGCTAATTTGGAAATTTATTTTTTTTCGATTTTAGAAACTATTTTAAAATATCTAAATTCTTTCATTTTGGGATCATATAATTCACTTTCTGAAAAACTAATGCTCACTATATCTTTTTTATTGATTTCATTGTTGGTAAAAAGAGATGCTGTTTCGAAATAATCCAAAATTAAAAAATTATAAACTCTCCCATTTTTATCTTTAAGTATTATCGATGCAAACTGATCGATTTTGACATCAATAATTTCACCCTCAATGATAGAAAATTTAGGATTTGCATCTATATCATTAGTATTATTTATAGTACTTTTTCCTAATTCAAAAATAGTTTCTGGGCAATTATTTAGCATTTTTAATGCAACTGCTTCGCCCATCTTTCCCATTCCTTCTTCATCATCAAAACTGATTTTTTCTTCAGGTTTGAAATCGTTACTGTGAGAAGTATAACTGTTAATAATGCAAATACCTACTTCTTTTTGCAAATTTTCTTTTGAAATTGACGCATAATCAATCTTTTTTTGAGCCAAACATTCACAAGTTTCTTTGGCAATTATTTCATAAACATCCTGTGAATAAACCAGAGAACTAGTCAATAATACTAAAATTAAAATAGTTTTTTTCATATTATAAATCATTGGCGTTAGCAATCAATTCGGCAATATCCAGTACTTTTACTGAACCTTCTTTTTCTTTGTTTTTGATTCCATCAGTGAGCATTGTATTGCAAAAAGGACAACCGGCAGCAATAATATCTGGTTGCGTTTCTAAAGCATCTTCAGTTCTTTCAACATTTATTTCTTTGTTGCCAGGTTCAGAGTCTTTAAACATTTGA
>NZ_JAQTPQ010000312.1 GCF_028712645.1 Flavobacterium sp.
CCGCAGCTATTGCTGCTTTTAAGCTTCATTATATTCAAACAGAAGTCAATACAGTTTTAGATGAGAAAACCATAAACACTATTTATAATATCTACAAGAAACAATAATTGATGATAGATAACATAAAATAAAAAGAGGCTTTTTGAATGATTCAAAAAGCCTCTTTTTTATTTTATTTGAACTGCTATGAATAAAAGAGTATATTGCAGTTATAATAATTTAATTATTTGATAGTGAATGTCATTCCACCTGAAACAACACTTTTCACAGTACCATCCCAATTTTTATTTAAATTTCCATTATCGTTATATGTATATTTAACAAAAACTGGTAAGCTAAAGCTTTCAGAAAATTTAATTTCTTTAGAAACGTTTAAACCTACATTTGTGAATTTAAATCCATCTGTTAAATAATAAGCGTTAACATTTGATATAACTGCACCTGCAAAAAATCTAAGATTAATTCCTGCGCTTTCAATTGATTGAGAATATCCTATTTCAGTATAAGATGAAAAATTTCTTGATTTCTTGTCATTAGAGTCATATTTAAAATCATTTCCTGCTATCAACGTATTCCATTGAAAATCAATTGGCACTCCTTTTTCTGAGAAATCAAGCAATACTGAGAAATCAATTGCTTGAGTTGATGTCTCATCATAATTAAAATAACTACCTCTTGCTAAAGGTGTGTCATAATAGTAGTCACTTAACATAAGTTTTACAACCGGAGATACTTGATAAGATGCATACCAGTCAAATTCATTATATGACTTAATATCATTTGATAAATTTGTAGTTCCCCAAACTCCAACTGTCAATTTATCAGTAAAGGCATAGGATAAATAAGGTTGAAAAGCCACTTTATTCGCATTTAATTTAAACCCTCTCCACAAGTAAGGATAAACTACGTCTACTCCTATTGCTAATTTACTTGCTGGTTCTTCTGTTGCCGGTGCAGCTGCAGCTGGCGCATCTTGTGCAAATGTTAATGTACTTGTTAACATTAATGCTAAAATAGTTACTACTTTTTTCATGTTTAATTTAGTTTTGGTTATTAAATTGGTTTTCATTGTTAATTAGTTTTTTAGTTAGTTAATTGGTTGTTTTAATCTTCTTAATTGAGTATTGTTTTCTTTACATCAATACCTTGTTTATTCTGCGAATTTATCATCTTTTATCTAACTTGACCCCCTAAAAAGTGTTTTTTTGCCTTTTTACGGCTCGAATTATTAATTACAGAAATTCATTTAAAAAAAAATTGAGAATCTGTAATTAAAGTGTCAAATTTTACAATATTCATAATATACATTTACACCCACAAACCCTATTAATTTTTAATATTTCGATTTCGTAAAATATAAATATTTGCTTTTTAAGCCATTTTAAAAAAAATTAAGTAGCATACCCCCTAAAAATATCACCCTTTTGCTTTTTTATCAATTATTTTTAAAATTTCCTCCACCGCCAATCTTCCTGTTTCGGCAGCACCATTCATAAAGCCTTGATAATCCACACTACAATGTTCACCAGCAAAATAAACATCACCAATTGGCTCTGCTGTATGAAGCATTTCATTGTTCCATTGTCCAGGTTTCGGACAAGTATAACTTGATTTTACCCAAGGATAAGAAGACCAACTTGCAAAAACGTGTTTGTTAGAATACGTATTTTTTGAACTAGGAAATACTTGCTCCATTATACCTACGTATTTATCAATTTCGTTTTGAGGTAAATCCGTTTTCCAAGTATGATTAGGTGGCGCACTAGGATTATTCACAGCTACTTTTGCCAATTGTATAGATTCGTCTCCTCCAAAGAAACAGCAATAGGCTCCTTTATTACTTTGAATCGTTTTTATACTGCTCGAATCCCAACCATCGTGAATATCTTTATGAAATAAATAACCGTAAAACTTGTTTTTCCCTTCACGCCAAGGTCTATTTTCATAACCTAAAAACAATTTATTATTTTGGCCATAACCCAATGATTGAATTGATTTTTTCTTTTCTGGAGTCATTTCCTTTAATTCTATTTTCACATCACGAAGCATTGTAAAAGGAAGGCAAAGTATCACAAACTCAGCTTGAACATCTTCTTTGTCAATGAAAGAAAGATTGTACTTTCCGTCTTTGTTTGAAATGGCCGATAGCATATGCTTTGTCTTAATATCCGCTGCTACCCTTCCAGCTAAATGCTCAATTATTCTAGAATTTCCTTCTTTAATTCTGTATTTTTCATCACTAATTCCAAAAATTTTAAAGCCTTCAGAAATATCGGTATCAATCATATCCAGCATATTTATTGCCGATTGTTCTGACGTATCCAAGCCAAATTCCGCTATATAAGCCGCAGTAAGAATGTCTTTTAACCATTGCTCACAACTCAATGCGTTTATATAATCTTTTAAAGTCATTTTGTCTAAAATCAAGGCTTCTGGAGTATCATAATCTTCACCAAGACTATCCACATCTGTTGCTAATTTTGGAGCAATTTTTTTGAATTCCTTGATGATTTCAGCTTCTGAAATATGTCTCCCATCAAAAAAGAAAGTTTCGTGACGCAAACCAGCATCCTTCGATTCGGCATACATATCGATTAATTCCAAGTCGAATTCTTTAGCTAAATCTAGCATATCTTCGTGATTGGAATCGATAAAATCACCTCCAAATTCAGGATGAATTCCCATTTGCAAAGCATCGTTATAATGTGTCAAAATACGACCTCCCAACCGATGACTTCCTTCATAAAGCGTAAATGGAACACCAGCTTTTTTCAAATGATGTGCTGCGTTCAAACCAGCAATTCCAGCACCAATTATTGCTACTTTTATTCCGTCAAGTGGAATTCCTTTATCTGAAATATTGAAATTTTCAGTATCCTTTTCCTTTTTACAACTCAATATTGAAGTACCAACAACTCCTGTAAGCAAACCAAATTTAGCAATATCAACTACAAATTTTCGTCGCGTTACAGCATCCGCATTTTTGAATTCGACAATTTTATCTACTTCAACTTCTGGATTTTCATTCGAAAATTGAGCTGCTTTAAAATTAAAAAGTAAATTTTGAAGCGTTTTTGATTTTGGTTTTTTCATAGTTTTTTTTGGTTTGGTTAGCTATAGTAAATACACTTTATTCTATTCAATAATTATCGATTTCATATTCATAAATTCCTTCATCCCAATGTCAGACAATTCTCTTCCATAACCTGATTTTTTTATTCCTCCAAAAGGAATTCTGGAATCAGAACGAACCAATGAATTCACAAAAACATTTCCGGCTTCAATTCTTCTAGCTAATTTATAAGCCTTTTCTCTGTCTTCTGTCCAAATTGCCGATGCTAATCCATAACGATGATTGTTAGCAATTGCTATCGCATCATTTTCGTCTTTTGCTCTTATTATTGTTGCCAATGGTCCAAAAGTCTCTTCTTGAAAAGCAATATTATTCGAATCTACAAAATCAATTAATGTAGGTTGAAAATTGCAATTATCTTGCTCTCCTCCTACTAAAATTTTAGCACCTTGTTGCAAAGATTTCCCCAATTGAGAACTCAATGTATTTGCAAATTCAAGTTTAGCCAAAGGCCCCATATTAATTCCATTTTGCAAAGGATTCCCTTGATTTAAAGCGTTTATTTTTTGAGCAAATAAATGAGCAAATTCGTCACCTATTTTTTCGGTAACAATAAATCTTTTGGCACAAATACAGGCCT
>NZ_JAQTPQ010000064.1 GCF_028712645.1 Flavobacterium sp.
AGAAAAAATACAAAAATCGCAAGACAAACAAGTTTGGGTATTATGAATAATATGCTAAATACTTATAATGAAATAAAATTGACACATTTATAAAAATAAGGTATAATATGTCTATAATGAAAGCGAAATTAAAAGTTGTCAATCTTAATAAATCCGCTGATAGTGAAACTATCAATTTTGTTGGAGTTTCTAAATCAGATGGGTATGATGAAACAGGCTTAGATGAAAATAATACATTTGCAAAATATACGCCTTGTGCTGATTTGAGGATAGTTGTGACTAATCCTGCTTTATTTAATACATTTGAAATTGGACAAGAATATTATTTAGATTTTGTTTTAGCTAAAAATGAGGTATGATTATGTAAATACATTATGATGTTGAAGTTTATTTTATTTAATGTTTATTTTTGGAGAATATGATGGTTTTACAATATTTTAAAGGTAGTATCCTAACATTAATTGTTGGGTTGATGTTAGCATTTTATATTGGTGGTTTACAGGCACTCTGGATTACCTTGGTATTAGGAATTTTAGAAGTTTCATTGAGTTTTGATAATGCAGTTGTAAATGCAAAAGTCTTATCAAATATGGAAGATATTTGGCGAAAAAGATTCATCACTTGGGGGATGTTGATCGCCGTATTTGGTATGAGATTGATATTTCCCCTCTTGATCGTATCAATCACAATGTGGATTGATCCTGTTTCATCATTGTTATTGGCTATTAACGATCCGCAACAATATCAACATATTCTTGAATCTGTACATACAAGTGTTATGGGATTCGGGGATCATTCCTTGGAATGGTAGCATTGAAGTTTTTCATTGATTATGAAAAAGATGTACATTGGATTACGCCCATCGAGGATAAATTAACTATTCTAGGTAAAATCGAAGCTATTCAAGTTGCAATAATGTTGGCAATCGTATATTGTACAAGTATTTTTATCCCAGAAGATAGTCATAGTTTTGTAATTGCCTCTATTTTTGGTTTGATCTTATACATTTTAGTTGATGGTATTGAAGCATTTATTGGTACAGATGAAGGTGAAATCACAACATCATTAGTGAAAACTGGATTGGCAAGTTTTATTTATCTTGAGGTATTAGACGCATCCTTTTCATTTGATGGTGTTCTCGCGGCTTTAGCTTTAACTAATAATATCTTTATCATTGCATTAGGTTTAGGTATTGGAGCAATGGCAGTGAGATCCTTAACTCTAATGTTAGTTGATAAAGGTACAGTTGAGCAATATACTTATCTTGAACATGGAGCATTCGCCGCTATTATGGCATTATCATTGATTATGTTCATCAATACAATAGTAGAAATTCCAGAAACGATTACAGGTTTAATTGGTGTAGTATTATTAGCACTATCTGTATATTCATCTATTAAAAGAAAAGAACAGTAAATTAAAATAAGGAGAACATAATTAAATAAATGATTATGTTTTCCCTTTTATCAAAATTAAAGAGGAAATATTATGAAACTAGAGAAAGATATGAAATTCAACCTGACAAAAGAAACTGATAAGTTGAATATTGTTAAGGCAGTACTTGGTTGGAATACACCAGAAAATGTATATCCAGCATATGATTTAGACGTATCGTGTTTTTTATTGGACGACAATAGCAAATTACTCGATGAACTAGGGTTTATTTTCTATAATAACGAAAAATCGGTTGATGGCTCTGTACAAAAATCTCCGGATGAATTGAGTGGTGGTACCGAAGAATTGATTATCAATATTGGAAAACTATCTCCTACAATTAAAGAAATTTCAATTATCGTTACCATCCATAAAGCTAAAGAGCGAAATCAGAATTTCGGAAAGGTAAAAGATAGCTATATTGATCTATATAATCATGAAACGAATGAAAAAATTGCATCATTTCAATTAGATAGAATTGCGCCAGAAAATACTGCAATTCAAGTAGGTAGTTTCTTTAATACTCCAGATGGATTTATCTTTCAACCTGTTGGTGCAGGTAGTATTGGTACATTAGGTGATTTTTTAGAAGCGTACAAATAATAGGATAAGAAGAAGAGATAGTAAAATATCACTATCTCTTCTAATTTAAGGGGAATAAAAATATGGGACTGTTTAAAAGTATATCATCAAGTTATTTTGATAATCCAAAACCAGATATACATAATCCTGATCCGTTGAAATATAGAATTAAAAAATATATGTGTTTCAATGGATATTTGATTATAGATATAAATTATCCAAATTGTTTAAATTACGAAGGTAATAAAATTTTGATATATAAAGGGATATCTATAAATGATTTGATTGATCAAAAATATATTGATCCCCATTTCAGTGATAATAACAAATATCATTCTCCATTCGCCAGGTTTGAACCAACTAATGATGGATGGGACACAGCGATACAATTTATAAAATTCCAGGGAGGATGTAATTAAATGATTTTAAAAAACTGCAAGAAAACGATTGATAAAGAAACATTTCAACCATGTATTATAGGGGAATTTGTTATTAGCTTAGAATTATTGGCAGATATGAAAGCTCTAAATGGGGAAGATTACCTGATCAATTTTATTGGTAAATCTTTTATTGAACAACTGAAAAATATAGAGCTATGATGAAAAATAAAAAAGTGTTTTTAGGTGGAACATGTAATGGTTCTCAATGGCGAGCGAAAATAAAACAAGAATTAAATATTGATTGGTTTGATCCAGTTGTTGAGGATTGGACACCTGAATGTCAAGAAGAAGAAATCAGACAAAGGAAAACATGTGATTATTGTTTATATACGATTACACCCGCAATGACTGGTTTTTATAGCATTGCGGAAGTCATTGATGATTCAAATAAGAGACCAGATAAAACTATATTAGTTGTATTAGATGAAGATGGTGATTATAGCTTTAATTATTCGCAATTAAAATCTTTGCAGATGGTTAAACGTATGGTACAAGATAACGGTGGTACTGTATGGGAAACTCTTGAAGGTGCTGCAGAATATATGAATACCAAAAAATAAAACCACTAATGTATAAATATTCTTATTTTAACAAGGATATAATATGTTAGATTTTAAAAAATATTCTGAAGTTGAAGAACAACTTCGATTATTAGTACAGCACGGGTTTCATATACCTAGAAAAGATATGCCTCAGATAAGAAGTGATTTAGTTCCAAAATATCTTGACTTTTTATCAGAACATGGTATAAAATATACTAAGAAAAAAATTGAAGTCTCGAATTTAAAATCCACTCAAGGGGAACTTGATATCAATAAAGTTATACCTATGATGGATAAGGATAATGAAGCAAATGATAAACCTATAATTGTTTCAGAAGATCATTATGTATTAGATGGTCATCATAGATTCGCCGCTTTATATTGTAAAGATAAAAAACTTACTTTAACTTGTTATGTTATTGGTCTAAAGATTCAAGATTTGCTGAATATCACAAAAGAGTTTGATCTTGTATTTTTTAAAGCATTACAAGAAAAAAATAATAGTTGACAATTTATCAATTATCATTTATAATATTAAAATAATTCACAGCTAATATTAAGATATTTTAACACTTACTTCTATTCTTAATAAATTCGTGAATAACATTATAATTAAATATCATGTCAAGTGAATTTAATAAAATATTTAGTTTTACCAGCTAATACGAGAATATAATTTATTTCTCGTGAATTCGGTATTTAATATAATTCAATCATAATGGAGATATATATGCAAATTTCAAAAAATTCTTTTTTCATTCCTACGCAAAATTCGTTCAATATCGAATCCTGTAAAATCGCTAATGCAATGCGGTTAGAATTATTGAAGACAGGCTATTTAGTTATGCCTGAATTGATTACGGCAATTTCAACTAATAGCGAAAAAGTTGCAGCTGCTTTCTGTAATAAAATATTGAAGCAGTATTCGATTGGAACATTAACTGCCCCATTATTTAAAAATTGGGAGAACCGTACAAGATTTACATTCGATGAGTGTGTAATCCAAATCATGGGGTATTATTTTCAATTATCTGGCAATGATCTCTCAAATAGAGAATATATGGATAAATTGTTCAGTGAAGTTGAATTAAAAGATGTTACTTTAATTCAGTTAGCGGATGAACAAGCAGCAAAAGATTTATTCACGTCTCTATCAAAAACTAAAGTTTCATTAGATAGAAAACAGCTGGATACATTAGTAAATCTTGCGGCAGTATTTTATGATACTATTTCATTACAAGAACGTATCTATAGTGATGAAGTGAGGGTATCTGTTCTTCTTGGTTTAGAAAATGATTTTGGTTTATATGAATCATTCGCAGCTTTAAAATGTAAACCATCTGATGTACTCAGATACTGTGCGATGTTAGTTGACCCTAAAACCAGTAATTTACCATCTGATGTGATTTATTCTCCGCTGAGTTGGAAACAAAGGATATCTGTGTTACAATTCCTTGATACATTTGATTATGAATATTTGATGGAAGAATTAGGAAAAAATAGAGAAGCTTGGAAACGGTTTTATAAACATATCCATTTATTTGAACAAAAAGAATTTGTTAACAGATTTCAAAAAATTGGGTTTTCAGCGAGAGTTTCTGCTGGTATCAAAGAAAGAACTATTCCTCGCAGATACTATCGTATTTTGGACGAGATGTTAGATGCAGGAGTAGTTGAAACAACTGAAGCAGAAACTTTGGTATTTAGAACTTTTGCTTCAAGAGTGAAATCTGCGATTGAAGCGAAGGATTATGAAAAAATCATTAAGTGTTTGAATAAACAGCCTGGGTACTTGTTCAGAAACTTTGCAACTGTATTGAATGGTATTTCAAAAGATAATGAAAGTAATTTTATTCAATTCGTTCGTAGTAAATTACCAAAAGTTTCTGAAGATGTATTATTTGCATTACTTGGATTAAATGTTAAAGCGAAGTATCGTATTATTGATGTTAAAGGTAATACTATCATTGAAGACGCAAATTATCCTGATTTTATCGCAGATATCCAGTCCGATATAAAACGTGAATTATATTCTAGATATGGTTATTCTGGCAAAGTTACAGTTGATGATGATTTGAAAGATAAAATTTTACCTTTCTTATCAAAGAATTCTGAGTTGGATAGAGGTTCAAAAATTGATTTTCAAGATAGTAACTATCTATATGTATTTGTCCATTGGGTTCAAAATAATTTTGAACGAACTGATTTAGATTTGAGTGCAGTAACTTTTGATGAAAATTGGAAAAGTGAAACTGTATATTTTGGTAATCAAGTTAATTCATATATCACTCATAGTGGCGATATTACTAATGCTCCGGCACCTTCTGGGGCAACAGAATATATTCGTATCGATTTGAAGAAAGTACCTTGGAATAAACAATTTATTGTTCCTATCATCAATGTATATACAGGTAGTATTTTCAGTGAAAATGCCGTGGCATATGTTGGGTTCAAATTCTCAAATAATCCTAAATTTAGTTTAGATGGTGATTTTGTTAGATATGATTTGAATGAACCTGCAAATTCAAATATGCCTTTTATCGTTGATTATAAAAATCATGAAATCACATTAGTTGATTATAATAATAGAGATAGAGTTGGATTTACCGCTCATTGTGAAATTGATAATATGAAAAAATTGATTTCTGCCGTAAATGATAAATATATTATTACTTATGGTGTATTAGCAGATATCTTAAGCGGTGATAGTAACTTTGTATCTAAACACTTCACTACTAATATCATTGATCCATCAATTGATATTGACCCAGAACATTTATTGTCAATTTTTAATAAGTAAATCTCAAAGGTAAGGTGGTTTATATTTCACATTACCAACCTTTTCACTATAAAATAAGGAGTATATCATGTTATATAATGTAGAATTTTATTCAAATATCGTAATTGAAGCGAATAGTTTAGAAGATGCAGAAGTCGTTGCGAGAGAACAATTCCATACAGCACAAGATGATATTGATAAAGATGATGTTAGTTTAACGATCAAAGAGTTGAAAACGATTGAAGATTTTTACAAATATGCTTACGATTGGGATACTGAATGTTTACCATACGGTAGCGATGGTAATAAGAATATTGGTGAATATTTTAATGCTTGACAAATTTTTATTATTTTAATATAATTGATAATAAGTGAAATATATGCATAAATTGATTGAAGATATTTTAAATCGTGGATTTACATTAGAAGTAGAAAAAAACCAAGAACTTGGTATTATTTTCAAGATGAATGGTTTTTATAAAAGTGGAGAAATAATCTTACATCAAGTTGATGATGATTATTATGCTAAATCAAGATATAATCAAGAAGATTATATTCCTGATTTCGAAAGTTTAGTTAGATTGAATCATTATTGGTGGTTAGTTTCAAAAGAAAGATATGATGGGTGGAAAATTCCAGATAAACAATGGTTACCTTTTTATTTGGAATTTGATTTAGTTAAAATTAGCGAAGAAACTGTTTATACATATCGATGAAAATTACGAATGGTAATATTGGTTTAACTAGAAAAGAACTTGATAAATTAAAAAAACGGGGCTATATTATTGATGAACACACTCCTCACTATATGAATCATATTAAAGCAAGGTGTGGAGATTGTACAATTGGATTATATAATTGGTTAGATGGTTTAGAAGTTTATTCTGGTGATAAGAGATTAAAAATTGAAACGAAAGAACAAGCCGAAAAATTATTTAGTGCTATGGATGCTTTAATTGAATTGTCAACCTCATTGAAATTATGAATATAAAAATAACAGAAGAACAACATAAGATATTCTGTGACAAATTTGAGTATGATACATATTTATTTGGTTCATATTTATTTTGTACGAATAATGAAAATTCTGATAGAGATTATATAAATGTAATAAAAGGAAACTTTGATGAAGAATTTATTACACTTGGTAAATACCTACCGAATTTCAATACATGGCAGTATGACGATGTTTACAATAATAATCAAATTGTATGGATGACTGAACGGCAATTTTATCAAAATTTATTTTCTGGTGATGGTCATATTATCGCAGATATAATCTTATTAAGCGGGAGATTTCAAAATGGATTATTTTTATGTAGAACATATAAAATAATCAAAGGTTATCTTGGATTAGTTAAGCGAGATTTGAAATTTTTCGACAAAAATAATAAAAAACGATTGCATTGTTTAAGAGGATTATATATCGCTGAATGTTTAATTGAAAATAGATTACCCCTGGTTTCAGAAATTCAATCATTGACATTTATTGATAGATTAAGTATAGTTGATAAACTTGATGTACTTCGTAATAGATTAAATCTGCTGTACGATAAAAATGAAATTAATTTATATCCTGATTTTAAAGAATCAGCTGATGTGATTGATTTATTGGTAAAATCAAATAATATGAAAGAATTTACTTATAATTAAAACATGATTAAAATTATTCCTGTTACACAAAAAGAAAATGAATGCGTGTTATCTTGTATATCAATGGTAAGTGGTATTGATTATGAAGAATTGAGAGCTGATTTTACTGAATATACTAATAGAGGTGTTTCAACAAATGAAATGTTATCAATATTAGACAAAATTGATTGTCAATATATTCGTTATATTGATACAAAATTATTTTACAATAGATTGTATATTATTACTGTACCTTCATTAAATGTTATAGCTGGTAATCATTGTATAGTAATTGATACTCGAAAATGGACTATAGATGATATGAATATTATTGTACATGATCCACAAAAAGGTAATATTGGCGAAAAGTATTATGATATTTATTCTGATATAAAATCATGGGCAGAGGTTGTTGAAATAGTATTATGATACTTATGTCTCAATTAGAGAAAGAAATTAACAAGTTATTGGATATGGATATAAAATCAGTCCAATATATAAATTGGTTCGAAGAATCTGGTGGTGAAGTAAAAAGAATCACTGAAAATGAATGGGAATTATATGAAGTAACACAATATGGTATTCGTACTGATTATGTAGATACTTATGAAAAATATAATTTAGATGAATTAGTCAAGGAAGTTTATTCTTGGACTTAGATAAATTTTAAAATAACAAGGAAGTAAAATGAAAGTAAAATTAATAAGTTATTCACAACAACCAGAATATGAAACCGTTGGATCGAACGTAACAGAGCTCGTCGCGTATTGCGCGAGAGTATCTAATCCAAGTAATCAATTTAATATTGAAACGGCTTCTGCATTAATAAAATATTTAATAAAACATAAACATTGGAGTCCATTAGAGATGGTATCTGTGTGTTTAGAGATTGAAACTACGAGAGATATTGCAAGACAACTATTAAGGCATCGGTCATTTTCATTTCAAGAATTTTCACAGAGATATGCTGATCCAATAAAAGAATTGGATTTTGTATTAAGAGATGCTAGATTACAAGATGATAAAAATAGACAGAATTCTATTATAACTGATGATGTTAATCTTAAAGATCAATGGAATAAAAAACAATTAGAAATTATTGAATTGGTAAAATCTTCTTATAGATGGGCAATTGAAAATGGAATAGCGAAAGAACAAGCCAGGGTTATATTACCAGAAGGTAATACTATTTCAAAATTATATGTAAATGGGACTATTCGGAGTTGGATACATTATTGCGAATTGAGGTGTTCTAATGGTACTCAATTAGAACACCTCGAATTAGCTAATATGATTGCAAAGGTTATATCTGAAATATTCGATTTAAATATTATCAAATGATATATTATTGAATTTATCCTCTACCTTTTGTCCATCCGATAGGAATATCTTTTTCAAAAACATTTTAGATTTTTTAGAAATAGGATCATGATACCATAATTTACCCGCATTTCGTTTAATTCCATTTTGGAATTTTGATCCTTGAATAAATCCAAGAGGTATATTATTTTACACGCCAGTCCATTTGAACATCAAGCTACTCCACAAAAAGGTAGACATGGTAATTTAAATGGATGGAAACAATATAGACAAGAAATTGAACAAATATAATTTACAGGAAATAATAATGAAAACAAAATATACAGCAGTAGTATTTAAAACATCTTATGATGAATCAAAAAAAATTGAATCATTATTTAAATCAATGAGTACTGAAGATAAAAACCGATATAGGGTGTTATATGACGCTAATGATAATAAAGTGGGTATCATTGATAATATATTCTTAACAGCGGATAAAGAAGAAAATGTATACTTGAATATCGATTTTGAATTATCTTGTGGAGTAGCTCAGCAATATATCAAATATCTTATCGACAATAAAGTTCTAAAAATAAATGTAAAAGATTTTTCTTCGACGAATAAATTTTATATTGAATTTATAACACAACCAATTAGTTCTATTTATTTGATTTCAGAAAAAGTTGAAGAGGTATTACCTGAATTATCTCCTGAATTATTAGAATTTATCAGGAGTTTTGATAATAGTGCAATGTATGATACCAAGAAAAAACTCGAAGATATAGAACTATCTTATTATCCTTATATTAAACCCGCTATCGATGCTAATTTGATTCAGTTTAATAAAGAAAAACGGTTAATTATAACTGATCTTGGGAGAAAATATTTTTCAAAGGAAATTAAAAAAAATACTGAAAAATCACAAGAAGACGTAATTAAAAAAGTATCATTGAACAACAAAGAAATTCGTCAATTAGTAACTTTGAATAAATTAGTAAAAGAACATATTGATAAAAATTACTATGTGAATGATACAGGAACAGTTTATTATTTAGGTAAAGATAATGGGTTCTATTTAATTCCTAATTTTGAAGGTAAATATTATATTGATGATTACGAATATGATATGAATGAGTTAATTGAGATAGTTACAATATATAATGAATTTTATTATACAGGAAGAATTATGGCAGAGAAGGTTTCAACGAAATGATCAGCGAATTATTTAATTTTAATAAACCAAAATCACAAATTTGTATAATTCCCCCTATTCCTATCAATATTAATAGCGAATTTAATATTGAAGGATTAGATGTTATTTCAATAGAAAGAAGAAGTTCTGATGAAAAAACTATCATTTCATATAGAGAACAGAATCAGACTATTGAATGGGAAATAGAAAGTGATAATGTTATTCATCAACATTATATTGATAGATTCAAAGAAAAATTAGCAAAAAAACGCCATGATAAAATTATCATGGTTTGTTCTCCTGATGATTGTGTAGTTAAAACAAATGACGGGATAATTTGTCTTAATGGAGTATTAGAAAATATAAAAGAAGAATTCAATAAAAAATTAAATGATGCAATATCTAAACACGAATATACATTTTCTTTTAATAATGTAGTATTTTTGACAGAATCTTTTTATAATTTTAATGATAAAATGATGTATTCGATTGATAAATTGCCTAGTTTCTTTTTATTTGAAGAATGGTTCAATTTACATAAGAGTATATAAAAATGAAAAAAATTTTATGGTCATTATTATTACTGTCTGCTATTGTATCAGCAGATGATTTTACTACAAAAGTGATTAAAGTACATGATGGGGATACATTTACAGTACAGATGACTGATGAATTCACACATAAGCCTCTATCTGTACGGATAAATCATATTGATGCTCCAGAATATGGTGGTAGGGCAAAATGTTCTTCAGAAAAAGTTAATGCTCAATTAGCAAAAACTTTTCTTGAAAGTTTGATTTTAGATAAAGAAGTTGTTTTACACGATGTATCAAAAGACAAATATGGTAGATTACTTGCTACAGTAACAGTGGATAGCGTAGATGTTGGTAAAAGTTTATTAGAAAAACATCTTGTTATTGGATATGAAGGTAAGAAAAAACAATCGTGGTGCAATATATGAGTTATTTAAATCCAACGCATAATAAAAATTTAGGATATATTTCAAATAATATTTCGCAATATGATAGAAATATTGTTTTATTTAACCGTGAATTGTATAATTATCTATCTCCATTAGAAAATATTATTTGTTGTCAAGTAGCACCTGGACAATCTGCAATGTATTTTTACTTGTATCAGGATACTAACAATAAAGGATTTGTGATTGAAAGAGGATATTTATCTACTCAACATTTTAAGTTTGATGAAAATATCGAAGATGATTTACATAATAATATTATAGAAAAATTCAGAGATCAAATATGTGATGTAGTAACGATTACACACGAAAAAGATTTGTGTAAATATATCAATCAAGCATCACAAAAAATTGCACATAATACTAAACGTGGTAGAGCAAAAACATTATTGATCAATCCTAATTCAATACATTTAATATTAGGAAAAGCTAGTACACCCGATTTAAATTTGAATTATAAAATTGGGTTTGTTACTGATATTGTATTGGATGATTTTTATTATGATTTGTATTATTCTACAGCATTACCTGAAAATGAAATTGTTATTTCATATAAAGGTGCTACGCAATTTGATGGAGGATGTGTATTCATGCCATATCTTTTATCTGACGAAGAATTCAATTCATATTTTGGATTAAAAATCTTTAATCAAGATTATTATCAACTAATAAAAATTATATGATTTTAATAGGACGTGTTGGAATTCTTAGTGATGGAAAATACAAAACGTAAATCAATAAAAAGTATTCAACAACTTTCAAATCTTGAGTTTATACGGTTATTTCAACACAGAAATAATATCACTAAAAAAGACGATGTTACATTGAAAGTTGATGGTATTGGTTTTAGATTTGGAAAACTTGAAGATGGGACGTTTTTTGTTGAAGGATCAAGGACGGGTATAATAACTATTCCTGGATCCTTCGTCAAACATGCACATGAAAAAGAATTAACTGGTAAATTATATGATAGGTGTATAAAATATGAATATTTGTTTAAATTATTAGCAAAACAAAAATTCATAAGAGATTTGCCAATAGATACAAAAATAGTTTGTGAATTTTTATACATCCCTTTAGTAGTCGAAGAAACTTTAACGGAATATAAATTTATCAATATTTTTTATGATAAAAATATGTTAGGAAAGATATTGACTATTATTCCTTTGTATTCTATTGGTAAATATGATATTGATAATTTTTATGATTATTCTAGTGATGATATAAGAATAATTTCACCATTACTGAAACATAGATACGATATAGATATATCACATATAACAGATAAATTAAAAAATATTGATATATCAATATTAAAATCGAGAAAATTAATTGACAAATCAACAAAAGAAATTTATAATACTATAATTGATCAAGCAAAACGAGATATTTCGGATCTATTATTTACTGAATTTAGTTATGAAGGTAAAATGATATTAGGTGAAAATATTGAAGGTTTTGTTTTAATTTTAGAAAATACGAAGGTAAAAATATGCAATGTGAAATAGTAAAGTCGGTATCAATGATTTTATCTTTGGAAGAAGCGAAATGGTTACATAGTCTATTTCAAAATCCTTTGAGAGGTGAAACTCCACAAGAGGAAGATAGTATAGAAAAAAATTTCAGATATAATATTTGGCAACCTTTAGATGAGATTCTACATTGATGAATAAAAAAGCAGTAGTTGGTTTTTATATAAATGAAAATAAACAAATAGCAGTAGTTACTAGAAAAGATGGTAGAATCAGTTTGCCTGGTGGTAAAGTAGAAGAAAATGAAACTTTACTTGATGCTCTTCTTAGAGAATGTGAAGAAGAAGGATGGAAAATTATTTCATTACGAGTTGATCCGATTTATATTAAAACTGATGAAACTGGATATGAAACTCATTGGTTTTATATTCATAAAATAGAAAGGTTAGAGGAATACAAAGATAAATCTCGTAATTTATTTCCTTTTGTTACTGATATTGATACTCTTATCAGATGTAGTCCTGGTTTTAATAACGACTTTTTAGTGAGATTTATTGATGATTTATTTAGCGGCACCATACAACGATAAAAATAAGATAATTATCCAGGAAAGAATTGATAAAATTTATATTGTTATTGCAGAATTTATTAAAATGGGTTATCATGTTATTACACCATTATTGATGCACGAAGTTGTTACCAGACATAATATTGATGGCTCATTTAGTTATTGGGAAGATTATTGTTTTAATCTATTATCACGTTGCGATAAGATGTATGTATTATGTATTGACGATTGGGATAATAGACCCGGTGTTCAAAAAGAAATAGAATATTGTAGAGAACATGGTATTCCTATCCAGTACATTTCAAATGATTTTTTTGAACATATTAAATAAAGAAGAATACGGAGAATATATCAAAAATGTCTGAATTATTTTTTGGTAAATTTCAACCTCCAACTAAAGCCCATGTAAACATTATACAACAATTACTCGATCCTATTGTTGTAGTTGTATATACCAATATTACAATAAAAAAACCATTTAGTAAAGAAATAATTGAGAAAATGTTCTTTGAATATGGTATTTATCCTAAATTTATCAATACAGGATATTTACCAGATATTTTAGAACAATTAAGTATACAACCAGAATATCTAGTATGTGGTTCAGATAGATATAAACATTACGATAAAATAATAAAAGAATTATCTCTTGAAATCAAATTGATTGAAATTGATAGAAATATAAGTGATATTAGTTCAACTAAAGTTAGATATGCGTTATTAACAGAAAATGAATATCTATATCGTATATTGATGCCATATAAATTTTGGAATTATTTTTCAGAGTTATGTCAAATATACAAAAATTTAAAGTAAATGATAGAGTAAATTCAATCGGACATGGATTTGGTACGATAATTTCAATAGATGAGAATAATATTAAACCAATCAATGTTGTTTTTGACTATTTGCCGAATTTAACTATCAGTTATACAAAAAATGGATTCATATATTTGAATGAATCTTTTAGTTATGATAACATAAGTGGTATATAAAATGAAGATATTTTTATTGAGTCGTACAGATAATTGTAATAGATTTGATAATTATTTGAATGCAGTTGTTGTAGCAAATAATATTCAAGAAGCAATTGATATTCATCCTAGTGGTAATAATGATTGTTGGAATATAAAATTAAATGGCTGGTGTCAAAAAGCAGATGTTGCAGTCACTTATTTAGGGGAAGCTGCTGATAATATCCATGCTGGTGTTATATTATCACTATTTAATAATGGATAAGCAGATGTTAATTAGAATGACTGATATTTATGGGAATAAAGTCAAAATAGATCCTGGTACTATCACTCAATATTGGCCTGTAGGATTAAATGTGACTGGTATTGAATATGAATCAAACGGTTTAATAGATACTATTATAGTTAATCATGATTTTCAACAAATAACTTCAATTGTGTGCTTCAATAATGTTAAAATCGATTAGATATATTTTATTTAAAGAAAATAATCAATGGATTGCGTGTTCTTTAGAATTTGGTTTAGCTGTACAATCGGATAATATCAAAGAATCTGAAAATAAACTGTTTAATCAAATACTTGAGTTCATAAATTCAACTGAATTATTAGATAGAAAAGCTATTCCAAGTGTATATTTGAAATATTATCTGAATTTAATATTTGATTTATTCCGAAATAGAAATAAAGTTTCAAGGAGAATAAGGTGTCAGATTTAGAATTTTTAACATTAAAAAATGTTATAACATTTTTAAAAAGATCATCTGATTTGATCACTAATAATAGTGATTACGAAAATGTAACAAAATGGGGTAATATGGTTCAAACCGGAAATCCATCGAATGAGTGTTTAAGTGAAATAAGAAAATCGATAGAATTATTAGAAGCTATCATAAAACAACGTTAAAGGTGAAATATAATATGAAAAGTGTAAGATTGAATCAAACAATGCGTAATACAATTATTGATAATATGATTACCGCATTTAGTAATAATTGGTTTCAAGATAAACCATATAAGAATTTTGATGAATTATATGTTTATAGAGATAATTGTAGAAAAAACATAATGACTACATTATGGTTAAAAGTTTATGGTCAATATGAAGATGCTTTGAAAAATGTGCCAGAGTTTTTTTTAAAGAAGAATGCTTTATTTAGTATTGCTAGTACAGATAAAAGATATTATGCTACTACACTAGAAAATAGACCAGGGAAGGGTAATTCAGTCGATTTATTATTAGAAGCAGATGAATATGATGAATATTTTTCTGAAGTTATTGAAATTGATTCAGTCGAAGAAATCTATAAAAAAGAGTTAGCTGAGTTTAAAAAAGAAATAAGATCAATTATTGAATCAGTATCAACAACTAAACAATTGATTGATTTGTGGCCAACTGCTGAACCATTTATTCATATGACTCTTATTGATT
>NZ_JAQTPQ010000313.1 GCF_028712645.1 Flavobacterium sp.
AACTTCTACTCAAACAGTAACAGTTATTGATGCTCAAAATCCAACAATTGTTACATTAGTCCCAATTAGCGTAAATGCAGATGAAGCTGTTTGTACTTATGCAAGTTCACAATTGACAGCTCCAGCAGCAGCAGATAATTGCAGCGTAGCAACAGTAGTGGCAACTCCAGCAAGTTTAGATTTAGGAGATAATACAGTAACTTGGACTGTAACTGATGGAAGTGGAAATACAGCAACTTCTACTCAAATAGTTACAGTTATTGACATTCAAAACCCAACAATAGCTATATTAGACCCAATTAGCGTGAATGCTGATGCCGATGTTTGTACTTATGCAAGTTCACAACTAACAGCTCCAGCAGCAGCAGATAATTGCAGCGTAGCAACAGTTGTGGCAACTCCAGTAAGTTTAGATTTAGGAGAAAACACAGTAACTTGGACCGTAACCGATGGAAGTGGAAATATTGAAACTTCTTTACAAACAGTAACAGTGATTGATGCTCAAAATCCAACAATTGTTACATTAGACCCAATTAGCGTGAATGCTGATGCCAATGTTTGTACTTATGCAAGTGTACAATTAACAGCTCCAGCAGCAGCAGATAATTGCAGCGTAGCAACAGTAGTGGCAACTCCAGCAAGTTTAGATTTGGGAGAAAACACCGTAACTTGGACTGTAACCGATGGTAGTGGAAATACCGAAACCTCTTTACAAACAGTAACAGTGATTGATACTCAAAATCCAACTATTGCAATATCAGATGTGGTTGTTTCAGCTAATGCATCTTGTAATGCAACAGGGGTTGATTTAGGCACACCAACAACAACTGATAATTGTTCTGTTTCGGGTACGTCAAACGATGCTCCTGCTACTTTCCCATTGGGAGATACAACTGTAACTTGGACCGTAACGGATGGAAGTGGAAACACTGCCACAACTGCTCAAACCGTAACAGTTGAAGACACTACATTGCCAACCATAACAGCTCCTGCAGCAGTTACTGGAAATGTAAATGCTTCTTGTGGTGCAACTGGTGTAACTTTAGGTAATGCAATAACAGCTGATAATTGTTCTGTGGCTTCGGTTACAAATGATGCTCCAGCTATTTTCCCATTAGGCGAAACAACTGTAACCTGGATTGTAACTGATGGTAGCGGAAATACTGCAACTGCCACACAACTAGTAACTATGGGAGACACTATCTTCCCAGTTGTTAAAGCAAAAAATGCAACGGTATATCTTAATAGTGTAGGTCAAGCAATCATTTTACCTTCTATGATTGATGATGGAACTACCGATAATTGTGAGTTCACGCTGACAGTTTCACCAAACAATTTGGTTTGTGCCAATATAGGTCAGAACAATGTATTGCTTATAGCAACTGATGCCAGCGGAAACCAAAGCTTTAAACCAGCAACGGTAACTCTTGTTGACAACCTTGCTCCGTCAATTACAGCACCTTCAAATGTATCGGTTACTGCCAATGCTTCTTGTGGCGCAACAGGAGTGACTCTAGGATTCCCAATTACTTCTGATAATTGTTATATAGATACTCCAGCGGTAAATGATGCTCCAGCTACTTTCCCAATAGGAATTACTACTGTAACTTGGACCGCAACAGATCGTAATGGGAACAGTGCTACTGCTACACAAACTGTAACCGTGACTGATATTACTGTTCCTACAGTGATAACTAAAGACATCACCATTCAACTAGATTCTTCGGGAAATGCAACTCTGACAGCTGCCGAAATTGATAATGGGTCTTCAGACAATTGTGGAATTAGTACAATGACTTTGAGTCAAGATACATTCACAATCAGTGATATTGGAATTAAAACAATAACACTTACAGTAACTGATAACAGTGGAAATACTGCCTCTGCAACAGCACAGGTTACTATTGACGGAAGTTTAAATACAATTGACCCAAAAAGCAATTTGTTTGTGATTTACCCAATCCCGTTTGATAGTTATATCAATATTACTTTGCCAGATTCCTATACTGAAGATGCAATTTACATTCAAGTATTTGATCTAAACGGAAGAGAAGTTTATAGCAAAAAACATACAGTTGACGGTAATAATGTAACCATTGGTGATTTAAATAGATACAGCGATGGAAGCTATTATATTCATTTGTTAGATGTAAATCAAAAAGTGATTCAAACGAAACATATTTTGAAAAAAGCAAAACAATAATTTAATTTTAAAAGCCTGCTGACAAACAGGTATAATTCTCAAAATAGTTTTTATTTGGCTTTAGTCGGGATTTCAAGGGGGCTTGGAGTTTCGGCTAAAGTTTTTTATATCAAAAAGACCTTCTTTGCTGATAGTTTTTTTGCATAATTTAAGTTGTCTCCAAAATATTTTCCACTCGGTTGACAAAATAGGTATTTGCTATATCTTTGCAGTATATATAAATAGTCATTCTTTATGAAAAACTCGTCCCATTCATTTCTTCACTTGCTTCTCCTTTTTTCTATGCTGTTTTTTGTTAGCAGTTGCAATAAGACTAAAGCATCAGGATCAATTATCGAAAATAAGAAGGAAACTGTAAAAAATACAATTGTTCCTGAAACAATAGTCCCTACAATTGACACCGCCGATTATAATAAAAGAATGCTGGCATTAGCCAACAAAGATACTACTGGAAGATGGCCAGTAAAAAATATTCCGTATCCATTGCCAGGAGCGATATTGCCTTATAACAGAATCATTGCTTATTATGGGAATCTATACTCTAAAAAAATGGGAATACTTGGCGAATTGCCAAGAGAGGAAATGCTTAAAAAACTACAAGTTGAAGTAGCAAAATGGCAAGCTGCAGATTCTACTGTAAAGGCTATTCCTGCCTTACATTACATTGCCATAACAGCACAAGGTGCTCCAGGAAAAGAAAATTTACACCGAATGAGAATGCCTTTTAAACAAATTGATACTATTTTAAAGTGGGCAAAACCAATTAATGCTTTAGTGTTTTTAGACATCCAAGTGGGACATAGTAATGTCAAGAACGAAGTTGCCTCACTAGAATCTTATCTAAAACTACCTAATGTGCATTTAGGAATTGATCCTGAATTTTCTTTGAAAAATGGCGAAATCCCGGGCTCTAAAATAGGCACTTTTAATTCGAATGATATTAATGATGCCATAGCTATTTTAGCCGACTTGGTCAGAAAAAATAAGCTTACTCCTAAAGTTTTGATAGTACACCGATTCACACAAGGGATGGTAACCGACTATAAAAAAATAAAAAAAGTGCCCGAAGTTCAAGTTATTATGGATATGGACGGATTTGGTAGTAAGGTTTTAAAAAAATCCACTTACCTGAGATATATTTACAGAGAACCTGTTCAGTTTACTGGCTTTAAATTATTTTATAAAAATGATAATAAAAATGATTGGCAAATGTACACTCCTGATGAGCTGTTAAAATTCACTCCAAAGCCCATCTACATACAATATCAGTAATTCATAGAACTCCTTTTTAAAAATGAAAAAAATTCTGTTTCACCTTGCTATTGGACTCTTGTTGTTTTCAAGCTGTCAATCAAAACCTGATAAAGTAAAAAAAGAAGTGCCTTTTGTCCAAAAAGAAACCAAAAAAGAAACGCCACAAAGAACCGAAGCGAGTTTAAAACAGATTCTTTTGAAGCCTGAGGTTCCTATTTTGTGCTATCATCG
>NZ_JAQTPQ010000065.1 GCF_028712645.1 Flavobacterium sp.
TTTCCTTTGAATTGTCCGCCTTCAATAGTCAATCTTCCATCATCAAGTAAGGATTTTAGAAATTCGGTATGATGAAAAACTTCATATTTTCCGCCTAATTCAGGATATTCATTTTTCAAAGTGTTAAAACAATGCGGACAAGCTGTAACGATTTTTTTTACTTCGTAAGCATTCAAAACCTCAATATTTGTCATCGCCTGCATTTGGAACAAAAACTCATTTCCTGCTCGTTTTGCAGGGTCACCAGAACAACTTTCTTCAGTGCCAAGAACTGCAAAAGAAACATTAACACGATTTAATATTTGCACAAATGCTTTCGTAATTTTTTTGGCTCTATCGTCAAAACTTCCTGAACAACCTACCCAAAATAAAACTTCGGGCTGCTTGCCTTGAGAAAGCATTTCGGCCATTGTTGGTACTATTAAAACTTCTGACATTTTATATATTTAACGGTTATACGATTCGATTAATTTTCGTTTTTCCAGTTTAATCGATCTTGCTGGTTGTATTGCCAAGGTGCACCATTATTTTCAATATTGGTCATCATAGCGTTTATTGGAGTTGGAGCTGCGCTTTGTTCCATCACTAAATAACGTCTCATATCTATAATAATCGAAAGCGGGCTGATATTTACCGGACATTCTTCGACACAAGCATTGCACGAAGTACAAGCCCATAATTCTTCAGGCGTAATGTAATCGTTTAGTAATGATTTGTTGTCTGGAACAAAAACTCCTTTATTGGCATCAATATTTTTTCCAACTTCTTCAAGTCTATCTCGGGTTGCCATCATAATTTTACGTGGCGATAATTTTTTTCCAGTACTATTTGCAGGACAAGATGAAGTACAACGACCGCATTCTGTACAAGTATAAGCATTCATCAATTGTACCCAATTCAAATCCTGAACATCACTTGCACCAAATTTACTTGGAACAGCATTATCGTTTATTGGAGCTGCTGCATAAGGATCAGCGTTGGGATCCATCATCATTTTTACTTCATTGGTAACGGATTCCAGATTGCTCAATTGTCCTTTTGGATTCAAATCAGCAAAATAAGTATTAGGAAATGCAAGTAGAATATGAAGGTGTTTTGAAAAATACAAATAGTTCATAAAAATCAAAATCCCGATGATGTGTAACCACCAAAACAATTCGTTAAGGAGCATTACTAATTCACTTGAAACACCGTTAAATAAAGGTTCAATAAATTGGCTAATAGGAAAACTTCCTGCTTTTATAAAATGAGAAAAACCTCCGGGAATATTTTGCAAGTGCAAATCGGAAGCATTCATCAATAAAAATAAGGACATTAATACAACCTCGAAATACAAGATATAATTGGCGTCATTTTTTGGAAAACCAGTCAAATCTTTATTGGCAAACCGTTTTAATCGGATAATATTTCTTCTAATCCAAAAAGTGAATACAGCAACCAAAACCAATAAAGCCAAAATCTCGAAGGAGCCAATAAGCACATCGTAGAAAGTACCTAAAGAAGAGAAAATCCTGTGTGTTCCAAATAATCCATCGATAACAATCTCAAGCAATTCTATATTAATGATAATAAAACCTGCATAAACAATGATGTGAAGTATTCCTGCAATTGGTCTTTTAACCATTTTTGATTGTCCTAGAGCAATCATTACCATATTGTTCCAACGCGCTTTAGGATTGTCATTGCGATTTATGGCTGTTCCAAGATTGATGTTTCTTTTGATTTTTTTAATATTGGAAAAAAAATATCCAAAACCTAAAACCAAAAGTATCACAAATAAAATGTTATCTAAATAGCTCATAATTACTAGTTTTTAACTTTTGTAATTGTATCGTTGACAGGTTCAATATAAGGTTTATTTTTCTTTCCAAAAAGAGAAACGTTAACATATCTTGTTGGATTTAGCCTTAAATCTTGTAGCAATAATTCTAATTCTTTTGAAGTTTTAGATAAATTAGTATATAGAACTTCATCATTCAACATTTTGCCCATTGTGCCTTTGCCTGCTTGAAGATTAGCCATTATAACGTCGACATTTGCTAATGTTTTTTGAAGATTTTTTACTGTTTTTCCTAAATCGGCTTTGTTTAATGAATCGGATATTTTAGCAAAATCACTTGATACTTTATTAAAGTTGTTCACAACTCCATTTATTTTACCTTTATTTTCGTCTAACATTATATTTATGTTTGAAGAAACTTGATGAAATTGTTCAATAGTTTTGCTTAATTCCGACAGACTATTTTTTATATTTTCCTGTCCTTTCTTATCCAAAATATTATTTACACCTACGATAAGACTATCAGTATCAACCATTAACTTTTCTAATTTTTCTTGGAGAGGAATCAATTTTTCACTTACAGAATCAGTTAATCCTAATTTTATAATTCCTTGCAGTTTATCTCCATCAACGGCTAAAATTTGATCTTTATAATTGGGATTGATTGCAATCTGTTTCCCAGCTATAAATCCAGGTTCATAAATAGTAGCTGTGCTTGATTTAGAAATCGGAAAATCAGTTTTTAGCTGTAATTCAACTAAAAGTTTTCCTGTTTTTTCATCTATTGAAATATTACTTACTTTACCCACCATAAGTCCGTTAAGAGTAACAGGAGCCGATTTAGACAATCCCTCTACATTATCATATTCTACGTAAAACGTTTTGTAATTGGTAAAAAGGTCTCTACCTTTTAAAAAACTGTAGCCCCAGATAAATAATAAAATAGCTGATATGACTAATATTGCGGTCTTAATTTCTCTTGTTAATTTCAAAATCTAAGTGTTTGTACAAATTTAATGTAAAAAAATTAAATTTGCTGTTATTAATTATTTGATTGCGTCTTGAACACTAATTTTTTCTCCGTTTTTAAATGCAATTAGATAGGCAGAATCATATCCTTTTGACTTTGCTTGCTCTAATTGTTTTTTAGCTTCATCGTAGTCTGATGTTCCTCCGTACATATATTTATATATTTTATTACCAGACTCCATTGTAATATTTTTCAAACCATTAAAATTATTTGGTATCAATTCTATTTTCTTAGAACTTGCTAAAAGTTGTACTTTAAAAATAATTGCCGATGGCACTTGATTATTCTGTGTATTTTTTAATGCTGACCCTTCTTTTAGTTGAGTTTTTATTGATGAAGAAGTATCTTTAGCAGGCTTTTCAATAATTTTTTGGGATGGTTTTTCAATTTCATTCTCTATATTTCCATTGCCAAAATATTCATTTTTATAACTAATAATTGCATCTGCTATTGCTTTGGCAATTTCGTTTTGACCCTCTTCAGAATCTAATAAATTGCCTTCAGTATAATTAGAAATAAAACCGGTCTCTATCAAAATTCTTGGCATATATGCTTTGTGAAGAACCATAAATGGAGCTTGCTTTACCCCTTCGCCTCTTATTTTTTTGCCTAGTTTTCCAAAAGCATCTTCCACCATACTTGCTAGAGAGATGCTATTATCCATATATTCCTCTTGCATCAAGGTCATTCCAATCATAGTTTCGGGAGAGTTAGGATCAAAACCTTCATATTTTTGCTTATAATCTTTTTCCAAGGTAATAACGGAATTCTCTTTTTTTGCAGCTTCTAAATTTGAAGCCGTTTTAGACATCCCCATTACATAGGATTCTGTTCCATCACCTGCGGTATTTTTATTAGCATTGCAATGAATGGAAACAAAAATATTCGAATTAGCTCTATTTGCAATATTAGCTCTTTCAATTAAATCTATAAAAACATCTGTTTTTCGAGTATAAATTACATCTATTTTAGGGTTCTTTTCTAATAGTTTCCCAACTTTAAGTACCAATGCTAAATTTATATTTTTTTCAATATGACCATTATAAGTTGCACCAAAATCATGGGCTCCATGACCAGCATCTAGGGTTACCTTAAAAAGATTTGATTGTCCAAAAGAAGAGTTATAAACTAATAATATCAAAAATAACATTATAGTATAAGTCTTTCTATTAACTTTTATTAATTTCAAAATTTACTATTTTTTACAAATTTAGTCATTATTGTTTAACGACACCATTAACGTAACTACTTTTACCCTCTTTAATCGCAACAACAAATGCGCCTGAATATCCTGCTTTTTTAGCTTCAATTAGCATTTTTTTTGATTCATCAAGATTTGACGTTTCTCCATACATATATTTATAAAATTTATTCTCAGCTAACATTGAAATATTTTTTAATCCATTAAAATTATTCGGAGTTAATTTTAATTTTCTTGAAGTTGCCAAAAGTTGCACTTTATAAATAATTCCTTCTGCATCTTGATTAATTGCGTCTTTTTTTATTGCAGGTTCTTCTATTAATTTAAGTTTCAATGATGAAGTGTCTTTTGTGACTTTTTCGATGATTTTTTGGGATGGTTTTTCAATATTGTCATTTGAATTTCCACTACCAAAATATTCGTTTTTGTAGTTAACGATTGCCTCGGCTATTGCTTTTGCTCGATCGTTTTGACCTTTTTCAGATTCTAAAATATTAGCTTCGCTAGGATTAGAAACAAAACCTGTTTCAATTAAAACTCCTGGCATAACAGATGCGTCTAAAACCCATAAAGGTTCTTGCTTCACACCCCGAGATTCTATATTATTATTTTGGAAATTATCTTGAATTTTTGATGCCAAACTAATACTGCTTGTTAAATTATTTTCTTGAATTAATTTTAAACCTAACAATGTTTCAGGGTTGTTTGGATCAAATCCTTTATAAGTTTGTTTATAATTATCTTCTAAAAAGATTACAGAGTTTTCTGTTTTAGAAACTTCAAAATTCATATTTGCTCTAGACATTCCCATTACGTAAATTTCGGTACCAGTAATAGCAGCGTTGTTATTGGAATTGCAATGAATACATATAAATAAATCGGCATTAGCTTTATTTGCAATGTTTGCTCTATCTTTTAATGTTACAAAAACATCAGTTTTTCTAGTATAAATAACCTTAATTGACGAATCTTTTTCTAAAATTTCGCCAACTTTTAATGTTATTGCAAGTGCAATATTTTTTTCGATATGCCCATAATGTCTTGTTCCTGGATCGTGACCTCCATGACCTGCATCCAAAATTACCTTGAATAATCCAGATTGACTGTAACTGACAAAAGAAACTATTGTTAGAAAAAAAGTAAATAATACTTTATTTTTATTAAACATACGAATAAAACTATTTTAATTATATTTAAAAACAAGGCTATAAATTTGTTAATTGATTATTTTTGACAAAAATTTATATGTAAGTTTGACACGTCAAAAAACAAGCCATATTTTACAAAAATAGCATTAATACCTTTGAATACAAACTTATTTAATATCGTTTTATTATCATTTTTCCTAACAATGGGAACTTGTAAATTATATTCGCAAGATATAACTAAAAAAACGACAGCAATATCCGCCAAAAAGCAAAAAGAAACTAAAAATTCAATTGACAAAACTCACAATGATTCAATTCCAATTGCAAAAAAAGAAACTGATACCATAAAAAAAGACAGTGTTAAACTCAAAGTATTTCTTGATGGTAAAGTGAAATATAAGGCGGTTGATTATGCAAAAATTGAGCAAAAGAAGAAACTTATCACTTTGTATAACAAAGCCGAACTTTATTATCAGGACATTGAGTTAAAGTCGGGAATTATAGTAATGGATTATGAAAAAAATGAGGTTTATGCAGGAAGAATTAAAGATTCTACTGGAGCTTACACTCAATATCCCAACTTTAAACAAGGAGCAAACGTAGTTGAACCTGATTCAATCCGTTTTAATTTCAAAACAAAAAAGGCATTAATTTGGAATTCAAGATCGGATCAAGGAGAATTTAAAATTAAAGCTGCAATCACAAAAAAAGAAAACGATTCGGTTTATTTCTTGAAAGGAGCACGATTTACCACTTCTAAAGACGTAGATAATCCAGAATATTATTTCCAAACCAATAAAGTAAAATTTATTCCAGGAAAAAAAGTAGTAACAGGTTTAACTAATATGGTTATTGCCAATGTGCCCACTCCGCTTGCATTACCATTTGCTTTTTTCCCAATGGGAAAAGAAATCAGTATTTCGGGAGTAATTTTACCAAGCTATAATGATTCGAACACCAGAGGTTTTTCACTTCAAAATGGTGGTTATTACTTTGCACTCAGCGACAATTATGATTTAACCGTTTTAGGTGATTATTACACAAATGGAAGTTATGCAATGCGTTTTGAATCCAGTTATGCAAAACGATATAAGTATAGAGGAAATGTAAATATTCGTTTTGAAAATTTAATTAACAGCGAAAGAGGTTATCCTGATTACTCAAAACAAAATATTTATAACATCCAATGGTCACATTCAAAAGACACAAAATCAAGTCCTAATTCTAGCTTCTCAGCCTCTGTAAATCTTGGTAGTAGTAAGTATTTCAAACAATCTATAAATCAAGCTAATATAGGATCTAATTTAAATAACACATTGAGTTCATCAGTCTCTTATAGTCAAACATTTAATAGTATTCCTCAATCAAGATTATCCTTGACGGCAACACATTCTCAAAACACACAGACATCGCAAATTAATATGACTTTGCCTAATATGCAATTCAGTGTTGATCGAGTTTATCCTTTTGTGGGCAAAGACGGAGTTAAAAAAGGGTTCTTAAAAAATATAAATTTGCAATATAATTTAGATGGTAGAAACAGTTTTGTAACCACTGATTCTTTGTTCTTCAAACCTCAAATGTTTGAAGACGCAAAAGTTGGCGTTCAACATAACATTCCATTAAGCACCAATTTCAAATTATTTAAATATTTCAGTGCTTCAACTTCAGTAAATTATCAAGAAGTTTGGTATATAAAAACCATCAATAAAAGCTATGACGCCAACCAAAGTAAAGTTGTAGATAACATTGTAAAAGGTTTTGATGCTTTTAGAACCTATTCTTTTTCATCAAGTCTTGGAACCACAATTTATGGAACATTTAATTTTGGAGAAGATAAAAAAATAAAATCCATTCGACACGTAATGCGACCATCTGTTTCCTATGGTTATACTCCAAGTTTTGAAAAATATTATGATACCTATGCTACAGATGGAAGCGGAACAATGACTAAACAATACACAAGATTTGAAGCCGGTATTTTCGCGCCACCAAGCAAAACTAATTCTAATTCACTTGGATTTAATTTAAGTAATACTTTTGAAGCAAAAGTGACCGATAAAGACAGTACCAAAACAGAACCAAAAAAGATAATGCTTATCAACAACTTGAATCTTTCTACAAGTTATGACCTAAATGCCGATGGTGTTACTTCTCTTGCTTGGTCACCAGTGAGAGTTAGTGGTGGAACACAACTTTTTAACAATAAGATGAATGTCAATTTTGGAACAACTTTAGATCCGTATGCCATTGATAATTCTGGAAAACGCATCAATGTTTTTAATATTAATAATGGTGGAAGTTTGTTTAGAATGACAAGTGCTAATATGACCTTAAATTATTCGATTACGAGCAAAAAGGATGAGGCTTCAAAGAAAGATAAAAATAATCAAGGACAAAGAAATGGTGGACGCTCAGATGATTTATTTGGGAAAAATACCGACATAAATGATCTCAGCAAAAGTCAATTTGATGAAACTGATGATCAAGGAGAAGACCAAATATCGGAATTTTTCAGATCAAAATTGCCTTGGGATATGACATTTGCCTACTCGCTCACCTACGGAAATAACAATCGAGAAAGTAAAATCACTTCAAATTCATTGATGGTTTCTGCCAATGCTGATTTATCACCAAAATGGAAAGCAGGAATTTCAACAGGATATGATTTTGTTCAAAATGGAGTAACTTTTACCCAACTTCGTTTTGAAAGAGATTTATTGAGTTGGAGAATGAGTTTTAATTGGACACCATTTGGAACCAATGCGAATTGGAATTTCTTTATTGGAATAAAATCTGGAGTGCTAAGCGATATAAAATGGGATAAACGAAGTAATTCAAATAGATAAATTTATGAAAAAAATAATCTTTACCGAAAAATCACCTGCTCCAATTGGTCCTTATAACCAAGCTGTTCTCAAAGGAAATACACTTTACACTTCGGGACAAATTGCAATAAATCCAAGTACTGGGGAATTAGTAACTTCAAACATTGAAGCAGAAACGGAACAAGTAATGCAAAATATGAAAGCTGTTCTTGAAGCAGCAGGAATGACCTTTGAAAACGTAGTAAAATCGACAATATTCATTATGAATATGAATGATTTTGGAAAAATAAATACCGTTTATGGTTCTTATTTTAACGAAAAAACCGCTCCAGCTCGTGAAACGGTTCAGGTCGCTTGTTTGCCAAAAAATTTGAATGTCGAAATTTCTATGATTGCTATTTTATAGCAATTGCATTCAAAAACAATTGTGCCGAAGCTTCATTTGTTGCTAATGGCACATTATGAACATCACAAACTCTCACTAACATATTCACATCCGATTCGTGTGCATGACTTGACAATGGGTCTTTAAAAAACAATACCATATCTGTTTTACCCTCGGCAACTCGAGCTGCAATTTGAGCATCTCCACCAAGTGGTCCTGAAAGCATTTTTTTTACTTTAAATCCAGCATTTTCAGCCTTAGATCCGGTTGTTCCAGTGGTAATAATTTTAATTTTCTCTTGTTGTAAAAGAGTTTTGTTTTTATTTAAAAACTGAACCATATCCGCTTTTTTTCCATCGTGTGCAATAATTGCTATTTCCATTTTGATTGATTTATATGTTTATAAAAAAACCTGACTTTTCAGGTCAGGTTTGTGTTTGATTATTTATTTTTAATGTGATAAGCAATAAGCCCATCTATCGGCCTTCTTAAAACATTTCCTAACTTCATTTCATATTTATCAAAGGTTATTTGCAATTCATCTTTTAAGTAGAATGCTATTGAGCCTACAAAATGAACTGGAATTTCTTTGCAATTATCATATTGTCTAATATAATTTTTGACGAAAGATTTCATTCCTTTGAAAATAATTTTTTTACAAAATTCTGTTTCTTTATTTTGAATAAGGAACTTAGCAAAAGTCGCTAAATAAGCATTTGGGTTTGGTTCTTTGTACAATTTATTTTTAATAAAATCAGGATCCAAATTATACTCTTTTTCGAATTCGATAGCTAATTCCTTTGGCATTTTATTGAAATAATATTTTCGTATTAATTCTTTCCCAAAAACATTACCGCTACAATCATCCATTACAATATATCCTAGTGACTGCACTTTTTGGTGCAATACTTTTCCATCAAAATAACTGCAATTTGATCCTGTTCCTAGAATACTCACAATAGCTTCTTCTCCTTTTGGAGTTGTTGCATAAACCGCTGCAAAAGTATCTTCACGAACATCAATTATTGCATTTGAAAAATATTCCTGAAAAATTTGAGAAAGATTAATCTTCATTCTATCCGTTCCGCAACCTGCACCATAAAAGAAAAGATGTGTGGCCTTATCTTTATTTTGCAAAATATCAAAACGATCATTCAAACGTTCAACTATCTCTTCACCATCAAGAATTTCAGGATTCAATCCTAGAGTTTGGGTGGTAAATAATACTTTTCCATCTTCATCAATTGCAATCCAATCGGCTTTGGTGGAGCCACTATCAACTAATAATCTCATTTTTAAAAGGAATTAGGTATTTAGATTTTAGAGATTCTAAAATCTAAAAAATGGTTATTGGGTTAGGTAAAAAAAATCCCGTCAACCATAGCCAACGGGATTTTGTAAATATATAAAATTATTTTAAACCTGTAATATGAACAGATAAATCAATTAATTTACTTGAATATCCATATTCATTATCATACCAAGAGATGATTTTGAAGAAAGTTGAGTTTAAACCAATTCCTGCGTTAGCATCAATAATAGAAGTTCTTGAATCAGATACAAAATCTTGAGAAACAACTAAATCTTCAGTATAACCCATAATTCCTTTTAAAGTAGTTTCAGAAGCTAATTTTAAAGCAGCCATAATTTCTTCATAAGTAGTTTCTTTAGCAACTTTTACAGTTAAATCAACTACAGATACATCAGTTGTAGGAACACGCATTGACATACCTGTTAATTTTCCGTTCAATGAAGGGATAACTTTTCCTACAGCTTTAGCAGCTCCTGTTGAAGATGGGATGATGTTGCAAGAAGCAGCACGTCCACCTCTCCAGTCTTTTCTTGAAGGACCGTCAGTTGTCATTTGAGTAGAAGTTGTGGCGTGAACAGTTGTCATTAAAGCTTCAACAATTCCAAAATTATCATTAATAACTTTAGCTAATGGAGCTAAACAGTTTGTAGTACAAGATGCGTTAGAAACGATTAAATCAGAAGCTTTTGCAGTTTCGTGATTTACACCCATAACAAACATTGGAGCATCAGCAGAAGGAGCAGAAATAATTACTTTTTTAGCCCCACCTTTAATATGCTCATTTGCAGTTTCAATTGTTGTAAAGAAACCAGTACATTCAGCAACTACATCAACATCAACTTCATTCCATTTCAAATCAGCTGGATTTCTTTGAGCAGTAATACGAATGTTTTTTCCGTTTACATATAATTTACCTTCTTTTACTTCAACTGTTCCATTAAAACGTCCATGTACTGAATCGTATTTTAATAAGTAAGCTAAGTGATCTACATCCAATAAGTCATTGATTGCTACCACTTCTACATTGTCTCTATTGAAAGATTCTCTAAAAACAATTCTTCCAATTCTTCCAAAACCGTTTATTCCTAATTTTACTTTTGACATTCTTTTTTGCTTTAGGCTATAAGCTTTATGCTTAAGCTGATTATAATTAATTTTTATTTACTTTTTATTTGGCTAAAAGCCTTTTATATTGACATTATTTCAGAAACTCTGAGTAATTCTCTATCAATTTCAGTGTGACCTTTTATGGCTTGTAATAAAGGTGTAAGTGCAACTTTATCATTAATCATTCCTACCATAAAGTTTGATTTCCCTTCTAGTAAAGATTCAACGGCTTTTACACCTAATCTACTTGCAAGAACTCTATCATAACAAGAAGGTGACCCACCACGTTGCATGTGCCCTAAAACAGAAACACGAACTTCATATTCAGGCAAATTAGCCTCAACATAATCTTTCAATTCGAATACGTTTTTACCAATTTTATCTCCTTCGGCAATCACAACAATACTTGAAGATTTTCCAGATGCTTTACTTTTCTTAAGTGAATCTAATAATCTATCTAATCCTAAATCTTCTTCAGGAATTAAAATTTCCTCAGCTCCTGCTCCAATTCCAGCGTTTAGTGCAATGTGACCTGCATCACGTCCCATAACTTCAACAAAAAATAATCGGTTATGCGAACTCGCAGTATCACGAATTTTATCAATTACATCTACAACAGTATTCAATGCAGTATCGTAACCTAATGTATGACTTGTTCCGAAAATATCATTGTCAATAGTTCCTGGGATTCCCATTACTGGAAAATTAAATTCTTTATTAAAAATTTCAGCCCCTGTAAAACTACCATCTCCACCTATTACTACTAGAGCATCAACTCCAGTCTTAACAAGTTGCTCGTGAGCTTTTTCACGACCTTCTGTAGTCATAAATTCTTTAGAACGTGCTGATTTTAGTATTGTACCTCCTTTATTAATGATATTATGAACACTTCTCGCGCCCATTTCTTTGAAGTCACCTTCAATCATTCCTTGGTAGCCTCTATAAATTCCTACGCATTGTATATTGTGAAAAGCACAAGTTCTGACTACTGATCTGATAGCTGCGTTCATTCCTGGAGAATCTCCTCCAGAAGTTAGAACTCCAACTTTTTTTATTGTTTTTGGCATTATTTAAGTATTAAAAGTGTAAAATTAACAAACATCCGTCACTTTTGGGACAGAGTTTTTAATAATTTAGTATAATGTTGCTAATTCAAACGTTATCGTTAATAAGTTTCTTAATAACAAATATAAATGGTATTAATTAGTAACTAAAATTTAAAATTATGGGTATATCATTCCGAATAATGGAATATCATCTATTGTAAATGATTTTTTATCAATTTAATCTTCTTCTGGTACAATTCCTTCCTGATTTATTGTTTGATTTTGGAGTTTCTGTTTATTTGATTTAGAGGAATTCATAAGCTCAGGAGAAATACTTGAATCTTGATCAACAGCGTTTGACGTTGTTGCCTTTTCGATTTTTATATTTTTAAAAAATTTATTTGCAAGTTCTTTAAAAGTGTCAAAATCAACTTCATACGAAACCCCTATACCTTGTGTGTAACCAATTCCTTCTCCAATGTAACTTATGTCGTTTTCCTTATTAAACATTCGTAAATTAAGTGTGCCATCTTCATTTACTCTGTATAATATTTCAAGATCACCTACAACCGCTGTTTCGTTTATTCCTCCAAAAGGAACTCCAAGCTTCCCATTAATAGTAAATCTTTCGTTAAGTTTCGAAGAAATCGACGCCACAAACCTATTACTATCAGTCACACCTCCTGCTCTTCTATCAGCAGTAATGATATTAAGATCAACCATAAACTTATCGTTATTGGTCTTAATAATACTGCCTAACATATTTGCAGCGGTATCAAACAAACTTCTAGAAAAATCAGATTGGCTAACCCCTTCAGGACTAAGAAAACTACCAGATGACAATAAATACAAAGCCTGAGTTTGTCTTACATCTTTATCATTTAATTTATATTGAATTTCTGATTTTAGAACATTGCTAACCGTTGGGAATTCAAAATTAAAATCGGGTTCAGGACTTGCTAAATCTCCTCTAACACCTATAACTAATTCAACTGGCACTTTTTTGTTAAATGAAGAATTGTCTAATAAAACTGCTGGATTTGCTGTTGTTTTATATATTGCTTCCAAATTAAGGCGCGCTTTCATTGGATCTCCTTCCCAAGAAATATAACCTCCTTTTTTAACGTCAAATTTTCTATCGATAATCCCTCCGTATTTAAAATTATAAGTTCCTTCATACGCTTGGAAATCACCCCACATATTAAATTTACCCGACGTATTTATTTTGAATAATAATGTTCCGTTGCCTCTTCCTTTCATTCCATGTCCCGAAATTCGGTCTAAGATTACTTCAACTTCAGCATTCGGTGTGATGTCAAGATCGAACTCCAGTTCAAGTCCTTTATATTTTTTAGAATTATCGACAATACCTTTTTTAATATTGTATTTTTCTTTGGCAGTTAAAAAATGGATAAAATCATTTTCGCTTACATTTTCAGCATCATTAATTGGGATTTTTAGTGATGAATCTTTATCCGATTTTGCATCTACTTTTATAAACAAACCATCTGTTGGTCCTTTGATTGTAGCATTACCATTTATAAATGCAATACCATAATAAGCTGCATCTTCATGATCTTTTGTATCAAGAACCAATAATCGTTTTGAACTAATTGTTAAATCTAATTTCCAATCCGAAAAAACATTATGAGAAATACTTCCATTCAAAATCCCTTTTGTGCTATATTTTGTATCGGTAAGAGTATTGTTCCTAAATATAAACTTTTCATCAGTTAAATCTACAATTGTTCTATCGCTTAATTCATAGTCAACATTTAAATACGGGATTGTCATTCCAGCCTTATCAACATAAAGACGTCCGTTTATTTCAGGTTTTTTTAGATTTCCACTAATTGTTGCACTACCCGAAGTAAAACCTCTTATTTTTGATAGAACATCTCCGCCTAGGGAACTTAATATTCCTAAATTAAATTTGTCTAATTCTAATTTTAAATCTAGAATAGTTTCTTTATTAACAATTTCAAAATTTCCACTTGCATTGAAAGATTCTACACTTTCATTTTGGACATTTGCATTTACAGTAAATTTTTTGAACGATTCATCCCCAACAATATCTAAATTTAAATTACCTAAATCCGTTTTATTTATATTTAAGTTGTCTATTTTTATAGAAGCTGTAGGCTGATATATAGCATTGTTCTGTTTATAATTTACATCTGCATTTATATTTCCGTTAAAAGTAAATTTAGGATCGGTTGGTGTAATTTGATTTAAATCAACATCTTTTAACTTTAGTTTTAAATCCTTGTAAGTACTGCCTTTAATTTCACCCATAAAAGAAATTTCCTGATTTTCATGTGACATTAATATATCATCGAATTTGAAATTTTTGAATGATTTATCAAAGACTATTTGATTATTTGGTTCTTCTTTTTCATTCAAATACCATAAATAGTCCTTGAGTTTTATCTCTGATTTACTTATTCCTACAACATTATTATTATCCTTGTTAATGGTGTGATATAAGTTCAAGTTGAAATAATCTTCCCCTTTTGTTCCTCCTTTAAACTCTGACCGAAAGAACAAAGTGTCTTTCATAGTAACATTTATCAAACTAAAATCACGAATCTTATAATGCTTGTTTTTTATACTATCGAGTTCTATATAAGCATTATAAAGTGGATTTTTATTATCAATTTTAACTCTAATATTATCAAAAGTATTCTCAAAAGCAACGATTTGGGGCGAATTAAAATTGAGTTTAAATTCTTGATTGTCAGAATTAATATTTCCTTTCACAAACGTATTCGAACCAATGGCAATTTCTGGATAAAATATTTCGACAATTTTATTATAAATGGTAAAATTAAATTTCAAAAATTGTCCCTTATTTACTTTAATTGGTTTGTAATTTGTATAAAGACTTCCAAGCGAATTAATCATCAAATTCTTCAATTGTTTAAATTGAAATTTCCCAATAATTTCGCCTTCTACAATGTCTGGAGAATGAAAGGCAATATTTCTAACTTGGTTATTATCTAAAGTCGAATTTATTGTAAAATCGTCAAAATTATAGGTTCCTTTTGTGTTTTGATAGGAAGTTTTTTTAATTATTATGTCTCCAAATAAATTTTCGATTGAATTTCCTGAAACCTGAACAGCAACATCTCCTTTAAAAAGCGAAATAGAATCTTTTACAAATTTTAATTTATGGAAATCTGCATTTTCGACATTAATATGGAAATCATATTTACTTTCTTTTTGACTTAAATCGACTAAACCGTTAAAAGTCATATTCAAATTTGGATCGTTTACCGAAACTTTACCCTTATATTGTTCCTTATTAAAATTGCCATTTATAGCTACATTACTATAGGAATAATTTTTATAATCTATTTTCGATATATCACCTTTAATAGATCAATTCAAATATTTTTCAGAAAATCCTTTGCCATCCACATCAATATTCATACTTACTTTTCCGACATCGGTTCTGTCTAAAA
>NZ_JAQTPQ010000066.1 GCF_028712645.1 Flavobacterium sp.
CATTTTTGTACTAACTCCAGCAATTCTTTGCATTTTTTCAAATTTATTTTCCATTTTTTTTATCTTCTTCTGGCGCATTACGCAAACTAATAAATATATGCCACATTGTTTTTCAAATATATAAAAAATCTATTACAAACCCCCAAAAGAATTCCTTTCAATAGTAAAGAACAAACCAAAACCGTAACTTTGCGTTTTGCTCAAAATTTATGCTAGAAAACGATAACAACATTGAAGTATTGGGTGCGCGAGTACACAATCTAAAAAATAGAGTCGTCCGCATTCCTCGGGAGAAAGGGATCGTGATTACCGGGCTTTCGGGTTTTATAAAGATTTTTCCATAAAATCTAATTTAATGAGTTCCCAGTTTTTTGAAAGCAAACAATTGGGTTCGAAATCTAAATCCGCAGCAGTAAAATCGATTAGCATTTGTTTGATTTTTGAATAGTCGTCATTATGTGGATAGCGTTTTTGAAAGTACGAAATCATATCTCCAAGGGGTATTGTATTCAAGAAATAATGCAAATCCCAAAAGTCTTTTTTCCTTCCTCCACGTAAAACGACATCTAGTTTCATAGCGATAATTTCTCCAATACTTGCCATTCGAACAACATCAATAATAAGCTCTTCGAAAACATAATTATCGGTATAATATAAATCTAACTTTATGCAATCTTTTTCAGAATAACCAATTTTAAAATAAGTTCCAAAAGCCACAATATCTATGGGACTTGAACTATAAAAAGCATACTTATTTTTCAGGAAATTTTTGATACGATCGAAATCAATAGATCCATAATCCGCATCGGTAAACAAATCAATATCAACGGACATTCTATGACCAATTTGCAAACTTAAAGCCGTTCCGCCAACCAGTCGAAACGACGAGAAAATTTCTTCCTGCATCAAATCGATTAGAATTTCTTTAAGTAAGGGAGAAACCGTATTCCAATGCAAATTTTTCAAAATAATTATAATTGATGTTTTAATAATTTGATTTTATCCACAACTTCCTTTCCATAAAAACGGGTAATTTCTTCTTTTTCTTCTTCTGTTCCTCTTGAAAAAACGCGTTTAATTACCGCAACTTTCATAAGTTCCCAATCAATTTTATCAAAGGTTGTATCCCAAAATAAAACTTTGCTCAATTTAGAAATATCAGGTTTTTGTTGATTTTTTTTCTTGGCTTGTTTTATATCAAAATAAACTTGTAAAGTCATCAAAAAACCTTCTTCAAGTTGTAATTTTTCTTCTATTTTAAGTGATAATTCCACATTCATTCTTCGAGTACCTTTTAGAATTGCACCCAATGTTTGCGGATGTTCGCCTATGGAAATAGCAAATTGCCTTTTGTTGATGTTCTTTTTCAACAATTCTCGCTCGACGATTTTTCCTGGATGAACCCCTTTTATGATTTCAAATGTTGTTTTCATACCACAAATATAAACAAAATTGTTTACATAATAAGAAATCAAGTTTACAACAAATCCAAAATCTAAAATCAATTGTTGTAACTTTGCGTTTTGCCAAAATTTATGCTAGAAAACGATAACAACATTGAAGTATTGGGTGCGAGAGTGCACAATCTAAAAAATATAGACGTAACAATTCCAAGAGAAAAACTGGTAGTTATTACGGGACTTTCAGGCTCTGGAAAATCGTCCTTGGCTTTCGACACGATTTATGCCGAAGGACAACGCCGTTATGTAGAAACTTTTTCGGCTTATGCCCGACAATTTTTGGGTGGTTTAGAACGTCCTGATGTCGATAAAATTGATGGACTCTCTCCTGTAATTGCCATCGAACAAAAAACCACCAGCAAAAGTCCTCGTTCTACTGTTGGCACGATTACCGAGATTTATGATTTCCTGCGATTATTATATGCTCGTGCCGCCGATGCCTATAGTTATAACACGGGCGAGAAAATGGTTTCCTATGACGACGAGCAAATCAAGCAATTGATTACCCAAGATTTTGCGGGAAAACGTATCAATATTTTGGCACCAATTATTCGAGCCAGAAAAGGACATTATGCCGAATTATTCCAACAAATTGCTAAACAAGGTTTCTTGAAAGTTCGTATTAATGGCGATATAAAAGACATAACAACAGGAATGAAACTCGACCGTTATAAAACCCACGACATTGAGATAGTGATTGACAGAATGGAGATAACTTCGGACTTAAAAAGCCCCTCCTTTGGAGGGGTTGGGGAGGATAAACGCCTGAGCGAAAGCATCAAAACGGCGATGTATCACGGTGAAAATGTGTTGATGATTTTAGATCAAGATTCGAATGAAATTCGGTTTTTTAGTCGGAATTTAATGTGTCCGACAACCGGAATTTCCTATCAGAATCCAGAACCCAATTTATTTTCTTTCAACTCTCCAAAAGGAGCTTGTGATCATTGCAAAGGTTTGGGAACAGTGAACGAAATCAACATCAAAAAGATTATTCCGAATCCGAAAATTTCTATAAATAAAGGAGGTTTTGCACCATTAGGTGAATATAAAAGCAGTTGGATGTTCAAGCAATTGGAAATCATTGGCCAAAAATATGACTTCAAGTTAACAGATCCAATTTCGACTATTTCCGAAGAAGCAATGGAAATGATTTTGAATGGTGGTAAAGAAAAATTCTCAGTCGAATCCAAAGTTTTGGGTGTGACCAAAGAATACAAAATTGAGTTTGAAGGGATTTCACATTTCATCAAAAACCAACACGACGAAAGTGGTTCAACCACAATCAAACGTTGGGCAAAAGAATTTATGGACGAAGTAAAATGTCCTGTTTGTGAAGGTACACGATTGAAAAAAGAAGCTTTATTTTTCAAAATCAATGAAAAGAATATTGCCGAATTGTGTGATATGGATATTTCGGATGTAACGGCTTGGTTTTTGGATTTAAATAACCATCTTTCTGATAAACAAAAAACAATTGCAACTGAAGTTATCAAGGAAATCAAGGACAGATTAGCCTTTTTGATGAATGTAGGTTTGGATTATTTGGCTTTAAGCCGAAGTTCTAAATCACTTTCTGGTGGCGAAGCACAACGCATTCGATTGGCAACTCAAATTGGTTCGCAGTTGGTGGGCGTTTTGTATATTTTGGATGAACCAAGCATTGGTTTACACCAAAGAGACAATGACAAATTGATTCATTCTTTGGAACAATTGCGAGATATCGGAAATTCTGTAATTGTAGTCGAACACGATAAAGATATGATTTTGCGTGCCGATTACGTGATTGATATTGGACCCAAAGCGGGAAAACACGGTGGCGAAATCATCAGCAAAGGAACGCCTGCCGAAATTTTGAAAGATCACACTTTGACGGCTTCGTATTTGAACGGCGAAATGGAAATCGAGATTCCTAAAAAACGCCGAGAAGGCAATGGAAATTTTCTAAAACTGACTGGGGCGACCGGAAATAACTTAAAAAATGTTTCGGTCGAATTACCTTTGGGTAAAATGATATGCGTGACAGGCGTTTCGGGAAGTGGAAAATCAACCTTGATAAACGAAACCCTCTACCCTATTTTGAACGCTTATTATTTTAATGGTGTCAAAAAACCGCAACCCTACAAGAAAATCGAAGGCTTGGAACATATCGACAAAGTAATTGATATTGACCAAAGCCCAATTGGGAGAACGCCACGCTCGAATCCGGCGACTTATACCGAAGTTTTTACCGAAATTAGAAACCTGTTTACGATGACTTCGGAAAGTATGATTCGTGGTTATAAAGCAGGACGTTTTAGTTTTAACGTGAAAGGCGGACGTTGCGAAACCTGCGAAGGTTCAGGCGTGAGAACGATTGAAATGAACTTTTTGCCTGATGTTTATGTAGAATGCGAAACTTGCCAAGGAAAACGTTTCAACAGAGAAACTTTAGAAATTCGATACAAAGGAAAATCTATTTCAGATGTTTTGAATATGACGATTGACGAAGCTGTTCCTTTCTTCGAAAACATTCCGAAGATTTACCGAAAAGTAAAAACAATTCAAGATGTTGGTTTGGGTTATATTACTCTTGGTCAGCAAAGTACGACACTTTCTGGTGGAGAAGCGCAACGGATTAAATTGGCAACTGAATTATCGAAAAAAGATACGGGAAATACTTTTTATATCCTAGATGAACCTACGACTGGCTTGCATTTTGAGGACATTCGAGTGTTGATGGAAGTCATCAATAAACTGGTCGATAAAGGCAATACGATTTTGATTATCGAACACAATATGGACGTTATAAAACTAGCCGATTACATTATTGACATTGGTCCCGAAGGTGGAAAAGGTGGCGGTGAAGTAGTTGCTAAAGGAACTCCTGAAGAAATCATAAAAAATAAAAAAAGTTATACAGCTCAGTTTTTGAAAAAAGAGTTAGTTTAGTAAAAAAGAACTGGAGTAATTTTTTAAAAATATAAATCGAGCCTACGGCTCTTTGAAGAAACAAGATTACCAAGTTCCATAGGAACGGAACATTTTGTAGCAACGGATTAAAATCCGTTGGAAATGTGAAAAATAAAACATTTGTAACGGATTAAAATCCGTTGATAATAAATTTGAAAAAACGCGAAAATGAGATTAGAAGATTTTGATAATGATGAAGAAAAAGTAATTCAGGATAAACTGAAAAGAAAAACTTGGAACGAAATAAGGACTAATGATAGTTGGGCGATTTTTAAAATTATGTCCGAGTTTGTGAATGGTTATGAAAATATGGGACGAATTGGTCCTTGTGTCACTATTTTTGGTTCTGCAAGAAAAAAACCTGAAGATAAATATTATATTTTGGCTGAGAAAATTGCTTATAAAATCAGTAAAGCAGGTTACGGAATCATTACTGGTGGTGGTCCCGGAATTATGGAAGCTGGAAATAAAGGAGCGCATCTAGGAGGAGGAACTTCGGTAGGATTGAATATTGAATTACCTTTTGAGCAACATTTTAATCCGTATATTGACCGAGATAAAAACCTGAATTTCGATTATTTCTTTGTTAGAAAAGTGATGTTTGTAAAATATTCACAAGGATTTGTAGTTATGCCAGGAGGCTTTGGAACTTTAGACGAAATGTTTGAAGCAATTACTTTAATTCAGACAAAAAAAATTGGAAAATTCCCGATAATATTGGTTGGAACTGCGTTTTGGTCTGGATTAATTGAATGGATGAAATCAGTTTTAGTAGAGCAAGAACATACGGTAAATGCTGTGGATTTAGAAATATTTAAAATTGTAGATACTGAAGACGAAGTCGTTGATGTCTTGGATAAATTCTACAAAAAGTATGATTTAACTCCGAATTTTTAGTGACTTTGATACAATAATGTTTAATCTTTTAAAAAAAATAATTGAAGTCATTCTATAAAAATATTCTTTATATTCTAGTTTTATTCACAACGGTGAAACAATATGCCCAACATCATTCTAATATGATTGTTGCAGTAGATTCGAAAAATAAAACCTTGACTATTAAACAAGAAATTGTGTTTTTCAATCAAACGGAAGACACACTGACTTCTATTGTTTTGAATGATTGGAACAATGCTTATTCTTCAAAATCATCTCCTTTAGCCAAACGTTTTTCAGATGAGTTTTACAGAGGTTTTCATCTAGCCAAAGAAGAAGAACGCGGGAGTACAAACAATCTTATTATAGGTGATTCAGATAAAAATTTGCTTACTTTGGTAAGAACCGAAAAAAATCCAGATTATATTGAAGTAAGATTGAAAGAAAAATTAGCTCCAAACCAAAAAATCACTTTACATCTTTCTTATATTGAAAAAATTCCTAGCGATAAATTTACAAAATATGGTTATTCTGATGATGGTCGAATAAACTTAAAAAACTGGTTTATTACTCCTGCTCGACAAGAAAATCACGTTTTTATTACTCATAGTAATAATAATTTAGACGATATTGCCAATGCTGTTTCGGACTTTGACATTGAACTAAAAGCTCCTGAAAATTTACAAATAACCACCGATTTAAATAGCACTTTACAATCCAAAACAGATACTTTTTCGACTTACAAATTAACTGGTAACGACAGAACCGATTTTAGTCTTTTCTTAGAACCAAAATCCAGCTTTAGCAGTTATAAAAACAGTTCGATTGAAGTAGTAACAAACCTAAAAAGTGAGAAAGTAGATGACATTCAAAAAGCAATAATCATAGATAGAATTGCAAATTTTACCAATGACTTAATTGGTAAATATCCACACGATAAAATCACTGTTTCTCAAGTTGATTATGAGCGAAATCCTTTTTATGGACTCAATCAATTACCTTCATTTATTAGTCCGTTTTCAGATGATTTCCTTTTTGAAATAAAATTTTTGAAGACCTATTTAAACAATTATTTGAACACTAGTTTGCGATTAGATCCTAGAAAAGACAACTGGATTTATGATGGCATTCAAATATATGCTATGATGAAATATATTGAAGAACATCACCCAGAAAGCAAAATGCTAGGCGCTGCTTCTAATATGAAATTATTAAAAAGTTATAATCTAATGAATTTAGATTTTAACGAGCAATACAGCTATTTTTATATGCTTATGGCTCGAAAAAACTTAGACCAACCGCTTGGAGATTCAAAAAATTCATTGATTAAATTTAACGAGCAAATTGCCAGTAAATATCGTGCAGGATTAAGTTTAATGTATTTAGATGATTATCTTGAAAACAATTCTGTGAGCAATGGAATTGAGCAATTTTATGAGCAAAACAAGAAAAGTCAAACTACAGAAAAAGATTTTGAAAATATCCTGAAGTCAAATACAAACAAAGACATTAACTGGTTTTTTAATACCATTATACACTCTAGAGAAATAATTGATTATAAGTTTTCGAATGTTTCAAAAACTAAAGATAGCATTACCTTTTCGTTAAAAAATAAAACAGGAGTCTCCGTTCCAATTCCAGTTTATGGTATTAAAAATGATACGATAGTTTTCAAAAAATGGTTTGCCAATTCTACTAGAGATAGCCTTTATACATTAGATAGAAAAAATGCCGATAAAATTATTTTGAACTACAAAAATGAAGTTCCTGAATATAATTTGAGAAATAACTGGAAGAAATTAGAAGGTTTTTTTCCAAACAATCGTCCCATAAAATTTGTTTTTATGAAGGATTTAGAAGATCCTTATTACAACCAAGTTTTATACGCTCCCATTTTACCCTATAATGTTTATGACGGACTTTCGCCAGGTATGCGATTCCATAATAAAACCATATTAAATAAACCTTTTATTTTTGATTTGAATCCATCGTATTCCTTGAATTCGAATAAAATGATTGGTTCAGCCTCTTTTGCAATAAGTAATGATTACAGAAACGGCAATTTATTTAATGTAAGGTATTCTATCAACGCTTCTTATTTTCATTATGCCCAAGATGCAACTTATTTTAAGTTAAACCCAGCCGTTTTATTGCAAATCCGACAAGAAAATCTTCGTGATAATAGAAAACAATTTATTTATGTTCGTCAAATAATTGTTAATCGAGAGAAAAGTGCCTTTGTTGCTGACAACTCCTTACAAGATTATTCAATATTCGATGCCAAATATATCAACACAAAAACCGAAGTCACCAATCATATAAGCTTTATGGGTGATGTGCAGTTTTCCAATCAATTTGGTAAAATTTCGTCTGAAATACATTTCAGAAAACTTTTTGAAAACAATCATCAAATAGATTTACGGATGTATGCTGGTAGTTTTATATATAACACCACTAATTCTAACTTTTTTAGTTTTGCACTAGACAGACCTACCGATTATCTTTTTGATTACGGTTATTTAGGTAGATCATCGAGTACAGGTTTTGCAAGTCAAGAATTTATTTGGGCTGAAGGTGGATTCAAATCAAAGCTAAGCACTCCCTATTCTAACCAATGGATTACCACATTAAACGGAAGTTATACTATTTGGAATTGGATTGATGTTTATGGCGATATAGGTTTTGTAAAAAATAAACAGCAAAATGGAAAATTTGTTTTTGATGCAGGAATTCGAATGAGTTTATTGACAGATTATTTTGAATTGTATTTCCCATTGTATTCGAATAACGGTTGGGAAATAGCCCAAAACAATTACAACGAAAAAATTAGATTTATTGTAACACTTGACCCTAATAGATTAATCAAACTTTTTACTCGAAAATGGTTCTAATTTAATTTAAAACATTGTTTTTCATTGAATTATTTTTACTAAAATCAAAATATACATAAATTAAAAACAAAAAATTCACCTTATACTGAATATTATTTATTGAAAATAAAATTGTATTTCTTTCAATGAATTATGATAACAGTTAGTTTTTATTTAAATTTGCCCACCGAAGTTATACTTTTAAATTATGATAAAAGAAGAAATAAATCCCACATTAACATTTGAAGACTTCAAAACCGAAGTTTTAAATGACTACAAAATAGCAATAACTAGCCGTGAATGTAGTTTGCAGGGAAGAAAAGAAGTATTAACTGGAAAAGCAAAATTTGGAATTTTTGGTGACGGAAAAGAAGTTCCTCAACTTGCAATGGCAAAATTCTTCAAAAATGGAGACTTTCGTTCAGGATATTATCGTGACCAAACCTTTATGATGGCAATTGGCAAATTGACGATTCAGCAATTCTTCGCTGGTTTATATGGTCACACCGACATCAATAAAGAACCAATGTCAGCTGGAAGACAAATGGGTGGTCATTTTGTAACGCACAGTTTGAACGAAGACGGAAGTTGGAAAAATTTGACCCAACAAAAAAATTCAAGTGCCGATATTTCTCCAACAGCAGCACAAATGCCAAGATTATTGGGACTAGCGCAAGCTTCAAAAATATATAGAAATGTACCAGGAATTACCAATAAATCCAATTTTTCAATTGATGGTAATGAAATCGCTTGGGGAACCATTGGAAACGCAAGCACATCTGAAGGTGTCTTTTTTGAAACCATAAACGCAGCTGGCGTACTACAAGTACCTATCGTAATGAGCATCTGGGATGATGAATATGGAATTTCTGTTCACGCAAAATATCAAACTACCAAGGAAAGTATTTCTGAAATTTTAAAAGGTTACCAAAGAGAAGAAAACAGCAATGGAATCGAAATAGTAAAAGTAAAAGGCTGGGATTATCCAAGTTTAATTGCAACTTATGAAAAAGCTGCCAATTTAGCCCGTGAAAAACACATCCCTGTATTGATTCATGTTAACGAATTAACACAACCACAAGGACACTCCAGTTCAGGTTCACATGAAAGATATAAAGATTCTTCACGACTAGCTTGGGAAAAAGATTTTGATTGCATTCGCCAAATGAAATTGTGGATGATTGCCATCAATATTGCTTCTCCAGAAGAACTTGAAGAAATGTATGTCACCGTAAAAAAAGAAGTTTCTGAAGCAAAAAATGAAGCTTGGAATACTTTTATAAATCCAATTATCGATGAGCAAAAGGAACTTGTTGCACTGCTTGAAAAAACAGCTAACTCAAGTAAAAATAAAGACAAAATCCTGAAATATGCAGCCAATTTAAACACTATAAAAAACCCCTTAAAAAAGGAAATCATTGTTACCGCCCGTAAAGTATTACGATTAGTATTAAACGAAAACTGCAAAACCGAATTATCCAATTGGATTACAACTTATACAAACAAAACACAACAAACATTCAGTAATCACTTATTTTCTGAATCCAGTTCGAATGTATTTTCAGTAAAAAAAGTCTTGCCAGAATATCCAAAAGACGCCAAAGAAGATACCGATGGTCGAATGATAATCCGAGACAATTTTGATGCTCTTTTTACAAAATATCCTCAAGCATTAATCTTTGGTGAAGACGCAGGAAATATTGGCGATGTAAATCAAGGATTGGTAGGATTACAAGAAAAATATGGAGAGCTTCGCGTTTCTGATACCGGAATTAGAGAAGCTAGTATTATTGGACAAGGAATAGGAATGGCCTTGAGAGGTTTGCGCCCCATTGCCGAAATTCAATATTTAGATTATTTATTGTATGCCATTCAAATTCTGAGTGATGATTTAGCAACCCTGCAATATCGAACTGTTGGAAAACAAAAAGCACCCTTAATCATTAGAACTCGTGGTCACAGACTCGAAGGAATTTGGCATTCTGGTTCTCCCATGGGAATGATCATAAATGCTTTGAGAGGAATTCATATTTTGGTTCCAAGAAATATGACTAAAGCTGCTGGTTTTTATAATACTTTGTTAGAATCTGATGAGCCTGCTTTAGTTATCGAATGCCTTAATGGTTACCGTATAAAAGAAAAAATGCCATTGAATTATGGCGAATTCAAAACACCAATTGGAGAAGTTGAAACTATAAAAGAAGGAACGGACATTACACTGGTTTCCTATGGTTCTACATTACGATTAGTTGAAGAAGCAGCAAAAGAACTTATGGAAATAGGAATTGATTGTGAAGTAATTGATATACAATCCCTGCTACCATTTGACGTAAAAAAGGATATTGTAAAAAGTATTGCGAAAACCAATAGACTATTAGTAATTGACGAAGACGTTCCTGGCGGAGCATCGGCTTATATTTTGCAACAAATTTTAGAAAATCAAGATGGTTATATTCAATTGGATAGTAAACCACAAACTTTGACAGCAAAAGCCCACAGACCAGCTTATGGAACAGATGGTGATTACTTTTCGAAACCCTCTATCGAAGATATTTTTGAAAAAATATATGCTATGATGAACGAAGTAAATCCATCGAAATATCCAGTTTTGTATTAGAAAAACATTAAATCTTAAAAACCATTAAGGAATTAAGTTTCATTAAGCATAGTAAATCTTAATGAAACTTAATTCCTTAATGGTTGACTTTTTTAAAAACTGTCTTAATTTATATTGAACTCAAACTACTTCAGAATTTTTAACTTTTTCAAAGTCTTATCAATAACTTGATTTATTTCTATAGAAATTACAAATCTATAATTAAGATAAACATAGGCAAAGGTCAACAATATCGATTTTAAAATTATGGAAATTATAGGATTAAATGGAAACTCCCAAAAGTAGAACACCAAAAATAAAACAAGCGTAAGCACCACTGAATATAAAGTTTCTTTAGTAAAAGGAAACAAATCTAATTTCTTTACTACAAAAAATAATTTAGACAAACTATACATAGTAATGGATAACAAGGTAGCAAAAGCCGAACCCATAATTCCATAACTTGGAATAAAAATCATATTTAAAACTACAGTCAATGCGACTAAAGCTACGCCTAAAAACAACACCGTTCGGTAATATTTAGTATTAAATATAATAGCGTTGTTATTGCCCAAAATCAAGTCAAAATATTTAGAAATTCCAATCATAAAAACAACCGAAATTCCACTAAGGTAAAGTTCTTTCTCTGCGGGATTTTTGAGTCCTTGAATAATTATTTCATACAACATATTAATATTAACAAAAATTCCGAGCATCACATAACCACCAACAACTTGTAGATTTATTGATGTTTTTTTATATAAAACATCCATTTCATCGTGTTTTTCTTCGTGCATTAGTTTTGCCGTAATAGGATAAACAATTTGATGCATCGCACGACTGGGAACTGAAATAACCAAAGCAATATAAGTCGCTACTGAATAAAAGGCAATATTTTCGATTATTTTATATTGGTTCAACATAATTTTATCCCCATCCAACAATAAATTGGCTACACTTCCAGACAAAATAATATAGAATGTATAAGTTAAGACTTCTTTGGTGTTTTCGGGTATTTTAAATTGAAAGTTCGGTTTTTGAATACTAAACGCATAAAACATAGTTGCTAATAATGCTAATAGATATACAACAGCCGTGGCATAAATAAATCCTTCAACAGTAATCCAATCATAATAAACACCTATCAATAAAAATAATGAGGCGGAACGCAAACCAACTTCTTTTATAAAATTCCCAAAAACAGAGTGAAAATGAACCCGTAACCAAGCATAAAATATTTCGAAGTACGCCATACAAATCCCAATAAATGGAATGAGCCAAATATAAGTTTTCACAATTGCATTTTTCTTCGATAAAAAGAATAATATCTCATCATAATAAAAAATTCCTATTAATATTATTGGTATAATTAATAGTAATGGAAATAAGACCGTAAATGATAAAAAGCGAGAGCGTTCTTCATCAGTATTATATTGCGAGTAAAATTTTACTAAGGTGTTTTGCATTCCGATAGCAAAAAGTGGCATTATAACATTGGCGAAAGAAAGTATATAATTAGATAATCCATAATAAGTCGCACCAAGAAAAACAGGATACAAATAAATGGTATTAATACCTCCAATCGCAAAACCGATATAAGTTATTATGGTATTTTTAAAAGACTGATTTAATACTATTCCCATTACTTGATTTAGGATTTTAGATTTTAGATTTAGGATTAGCTATTAATTCAACCAATTTTCCTGTCAAACTCTTTCTCGAATATTGTTGTAAACCTACTGCATTCGATTGTAGTTTCCCTTCCAAGAATTGATTATAAAAGCCCAAAAGTACACTTTTTAGTTTCATCTTTTCAGAATAGTCAAAAAATACTCCAGTGTTTGTATTGGTTATGATTTCGGCAAAATCAGAACCAATAGGGCCAATGGCAATAATAGGTCTTCCGGAAACCATATATTCAAATAATTTTCCTGGAATAATACTTTTAGTATCCTCGGAATTAATTTCAATAAGCAATAGCACTTGGGATTTCCTTTGATGAGCTATCGCCTCGGAGTGGGAAACATAACCTAAATTGTTCAAATACGGATTCAATCCAAATTGAGCAATCGTTTCTATTACTTCTTGACTTACTGCTCCAATTAGTTTTATTTCTAAATGGGATTTAAAATCAGGAATTTCATTGATTAGTTCCACCAAACTTTCCCAAAGCATTTTTGGGTTTCTTTCCGAAAGAAACGAACCAATATGTGCCAAAGAAAATTTAGAATCCAATGCTTCTTTTACGACATTTTCCGTATCATAACCGTTAGTAATTACGGCAATTGGTTGGCTCGTAATCTCCTGAAATTCTTTTTTTGTGGTGTTGCTTGTCACGATAATCGTATCGGCAAAATTCAAAACTTGATGTTCTAATGATTTGTGTTTCTTAGCGGCATAATTTGACAATCGCAAGGATTTATGATAACCAATGGTTGTCCAAGGATCACGAAAATCAGCAAACCATTTTACACCCAATCTATGTTTCAATTCTAATCCAATAAGGTGTAAACTGTGTGGCGGTCCCGAAGTGATAATAGTTTCAATTCCATTTTCTAAGATATATTTCTCCAAAAAAGCAACTGATGGTTTTACCCAAAAAACCCTTGCGTCTGGAATAAAAAGATTGCCTCTAATCCAAAGAAATGCTTTGTCTAAAAAAGATTGTTTTTTCTGATTGGGTATAATTCCAGAACTAATTTTTTTGGTTTTATTCTTTGAAAGAAACGAAGCCAGTTGGTATGGTTCGAAAATATTTCCTTTAAGAATAACGGCCTTGTCTGAAACTTCGTTTACTAAATTATTATCAACAATTGGGTAGGTCGGATTTTCAGGAATATAAACGATAGGTTGAAAACCAAAATCGGGTAAATATTTTACGAATTTTAACCACCGCTGAACACCTGGTCCTCCAGCTGGCGGCCAATAATAAGTAATGATGAGAAGTTTATTTTGATTATGTTTCACTTACTCTAATTGAATTTTCTGTAACATCAGATGCACGTTGAAAGTATTCGTAATTCTTTTTCCATTCACTTGACTTCTCAATCAACTCAAATAATTTTTTTAACCTTTCCTCAAAGATTTTTTGATTTGGTTCTTTATTGTGTTTGTTGTCTAAATTATTTTTCATCACTAATTCCTTTCTTCCTTTCAAAATAAATTCCACCAATCAATAATAAGAACATTCCAATAGAACTAATAAGTGTAATTGTGCTTCCAGTTTGAATCACTTTTGGCTCAAATTTAAATTCTATGGTATGTTTTCCTTTTGGTATATCCAATCCTCTTAAAGTATAATCAACCCTATAAATAGTGGTTTCTTTTCCATCTATTGTTGCTATCCAACCATTTTTATAATAAACTTCTGAGAAGACCGCGAAGCCATCATTTGAATTATTAGAAGTATATTTTAGATGATTTGGTTTATACAAATCAAGTTGAATTGTTGCCAAACTGTCAGGGGAAAAATTATTTTTTATCCCTCGAGATGCAATAGAATTAGAACCTCTAACATCAGCTGGACCTATAAGAACAACATTTTTAGAATCCAAATGAGTCAATGCTTTCATCTCTTCATCTGCATAATTCACAGATTTTATTTGACTTACGAACCAAGCATTCCCATTAGCATTTGGATTTTGGACAGGGAACGAATTGCCTGTCGAGTCTGTTTGAATGATGTATTTCACGTTCAACATATTCAAAACTTCAATATTGTTTTTAGCAATTTGGTAATCGAATAATTGTTGCATTCTTCGAGGTTTCACGGCGCTGTAACCTCCAATAGATTTATGAAAATAAGATGTTCTGGCACTTGATAAATTACCAGAAACTTCAAAAACTCGGTAGTGAGTCGTGTCTCTTAAAATTTGCGCATCAGCAGGTGTTTCCTGAAAAGGAACTTCTACTTCTCTTCCGCTAACAAAATCTTTGGCAGAAACATATTTCTTATCCACAAAAAACAAATCAAAAATCATCAACAATCCAACCAAAATTATCGTTGTGTTTTGAGCCAATTTGTTTTTAACAAACAACCACAATACTCCAGCAACAAGCAAAATAAAGAACCCTGAACGCAACAAATCAGCTGAATAAAGTGTCATTCTATCTGATTTTAACGCGTCTACAAAACCAGGTCCGTAACTTTCTCTGTAATAACTATCGTTTGCTCCTGCAAAACTGAAACTACCCTTCAATAAAAATAATGTCAATAGTATTCCAAAACCAACTGCAGCAGTTTGCCACAAAGCTTTAAATTTTTCTTCTTTTTCTAAATTAAAAAAGGATTGCAATCCCATAATTGCCAAAACCGGGAAGCATAATTCCAGAATAACTTGTATCGAAGAAACGGCTCTAAACTTGTTATACATTGGAACAGTATCAATAAAAAAGTCTGTCAATGCAGGAAAGTTTTTTCCCCAAGAAAGCATTAATGCTGCAATAGCTCCTGATAGAAATGCATATTTAATTTTCCGTTTATCAGTAAATAATGCCAAAATCCCCAAAAAGAAAACGACAATACCAATGTAGGCCGGAGCAG
>NZ_JAQTPQ010000314.1 GCF_028712645.1 Flavobacterium sp.
AATCAAAGTGCAAAAGTCCATATTGATGCTTTTCCAAATCAGATTTTCAATGCAATAGTTTTTCGAAAATCACAGGCATCTGATCAAACAAATGGTTCTTTCCAAATCGAATTAAAATTAGAGTTGTCAGGAACAAAACTTGCTGTTGGAATGTTTGCTAAAGCCGAAATAAAAACAAAAAACACATCTAATTTACCTGTCATTCCGTATGACGCTTTGATTGAGGCAGACGGTAATAATGCTTTTGTATTTGTTCCTTTTAATAATGGCGTAAAACGAATTCCTATCATCATTGATAGTTTCAATAATAATCAAATTACGGTCAAAAGTGGTTTAGAAAACATTAAATCAATTATTGTTTCCAATAGTGCCTTCCTAAATGAAAATTCAATTATAAAAATCATAAAATAATACACGATGAATTTAACTAATTTTTCAGTCAAAAATTATCAATTCACCTTGGTAATGTTTATTATGGTAGCAGCGGTTGGTTTAGTTACTCTGTTTACTATGCCTAGAGCCGAAGACCCACAAATTAATCCGCCAACATTTCCAATTGTTGTGGTTTATCCCGGAACAAGCCCAAAAGATATGGAGGAATTGGTTGCAAAACCAATTGAAAAAAAACTATATGAATTAGAAAACGTAAACAAAATTATTACAACTATTGAAGATGGCTTGGCCATAATTACAATCGAATTCAAATACGGAGTTAAAGTTGATGAAAAATACCAAGAGGTGGTTAGAGAAGTCAATAGTTTGCAAGACAAGCTCCCAAAAGACTTATATAGTTTAGAAATAAAAAAGTTTGACCCATCAGACGTAAGTATTCTACAACTTGCTTTAGTTTCTGAAAATGCTTCTTACACAGCGTTAAGAAAAAGTGCCGAAGATCTTACAGAGAAATTAGAAAAAATAACCGACCTAAAAAAAATAAAAGTTTCAGGTGTTCCTGATGATGTTGTTCGTATTGACCTTCAAATAGATAAAATTGCCCAACTTAAAATCCCTTTGAATGTTGTTGTGGGAAGTTTACAAAGTGAAGATGCAAATATCCCCGGTGGAAATATAAACGCTGGCACCAAAACTTTTAATGTAAAAACAAGTGGCAAATTTAGCGACCTCAATGACATTGCGAATACAGTAGTTTACAATTCAAACGGAAAAATTGTTTATTTAAAAGATGTTGCCATTATAGATTTTAAAAACGAAACCGAAAAACATATTACAAGACTAAACGGACATCGATGTGTACTTGTAACTGCAGCACAAAAAGTGGCGACCAACATAAGTACTAATCAAAAAAAGTATATTCCAGTTATCAATGATTTTGAAAAAACACTTCCCAAAAACATAAAACTAATAAAGAACTTCGACCAAGGCGATAATGTGGCACAACGATTAGGCGGTTTAGGAATTGACTTTGCTATAGCAATATTTTTAGTGCTTTTTACCTTACTTCCATTGGGTTCAAGAGCATCTATTATTGTTATGTTTTCAATTCCGTTATCTCTTGCATTAGGATTAGTGGGTTTAAATATGTTTGGAATTTCACTAAACCAATTAAGTATTGTAGGTCTGGTTGTCGCATTAGGATTACTTGTTGATGATAGCATTGTAGTGGTCGAAAATATTGAAAGATGGTTGCGTGATGGTTACAGTCGAAAAGAAGCGGCGATTATGGCAACCAAACAAATAAGTTTGGCGGTACTGGGAGTTACAGCAACGTTGGTAATCGCATTTTTGCCAATGATTTTTTTACCTGGTGGACCAGGAGAATTTGTTAGAGGCTTACCATTAGCCATAGTTTCGAGTGTTATAGCATCGTTGCTTGTCTCTTTAACTGTAGTGCCTTTTTTGGCAAGTAGGATTTTAAAGGAGCACACAAATCCCGAAGGGAACATATTTTTGCGAGCGTTAAAAAAAGGAATTAGCAGTACCTATTCTGTCCTAATGGCTAAAGCGCTTAAAAGACCAATACTAACATTAGTAGTTTCATTCAGTTTATTTCTTTGTTCGGCATTACTATTTCCTGTCATTGGATTTAAACTATTTCCTGCTTCCGAAAAACCTATTTTTCTAGTAAATATTAGAATGCCATTACAAACCAACATTCAGGAAAGTGACAGAATTACAAAGATGGTTGAAGATAGTATCAAAAACAACAAACAAATAGTTTTTTATACTAGCAACGTAGGTAAAGGAAATCCGCCTGTTTATTATAATGTTTCTCAACAAGAAGAAAAGAGTGATTTTGCACAATTATTTATCCAAATGGATAACCACGCCAAACCATCAGCAAAGAAAAAGTTAATTGAAGATTTAAGACAGCAGTTTGCTGATTTTCCATATGCAAAAATCGAAGTAAAAGATTTTGAACAAGGCCCACCAATTGAAGCTCCTATTTCAATACGTGTTTTTGGAGATAATCTCGATACATTACGAAAATTGTCCTTCAAGGTAGAACAAATCGTAAAATCTAACTCGGGTGCAATTTATGTAAATAACGAGTTAAATTTATTAAAAACAGATGTTAAGGTAAGAATCAATAAAGAAAAAGCGAGAACACTTGGCGTTTTAACTGCAGATATTGACAAAACCATTCGAATGGCAATTGCAGGATTTCAAGTAGGAACTTACTCTAACGGAGAAGGAGATGATTTTAATATTGTTGTCAATGTTCCTAGAGAAAAAGTGGCAACCTTATCCGTTTTTGATAATTTATATGTAAATAATGCCGTAGGAACTCCAATAGCTTTAAATCAAATTGCAACCATTTCATTTGAAACTTCACCTACAACAATTAACCATTTCAATAAAAATAGATTTGCAAAAATAACGGCATATACTCAAAAGAACATTTTGGCTAATAATATTCTAAAAGATATTGTACCAAAATTAGACAAAATGAAATTACCCAATGGGTATTATTATAAATTATCGGGCGAAGTAGAAAGTGAAGACGATGCTTTTGGTGGATCATTTATTACAGTAATCCTATTATCCGTATTTTTATTTATTGCGATACTCATTTTACAATTCAAAACTTTTAAGGGAACATTAATCGTTTTATCGGTTATCCCTTTAGGTGTTTTCGGTGGAGTCATTGCTTTGTTTTTATCTGGAAATCCAATGTCGTTTATAGCTATTATCGGCTTTATTGGTTTGGCAGGAATAGAAGTTAAAAATTCAATCTTACTTGTTGACTTCACAAATCAACTTCGTGCAGATGGAATGGAACTCGATAAGGCCATTGAACAAGCAGGCGAAATACGTTTTCTTCCTGTGGTACTAACTTCACTAACTGCTATTGGAGGATTAATCCCCTTGGCATTAAATCCAAATCCTCAAATATCTCCTTTAGCATTAGTCCTGATTGGAGGTCTAATAAGCTCAACTATACTTTCTCGAATCGTAACTCCGGTAATGTATAAATTGATACCTCCTAAAATTGAAGAATAATGAAAATAAACAGTAAAAACAAGTTTTAACCAAATTAAAAATTAACAACTATGAAATGGAAAATCTATCTTTTTACATCTATTGAGTTTTTGGTTCTACCCTTTTGTTAGCAATATTCATTTTTTATAAAGAAACAAATAACTCAAAATCATTTTTAACTACTATTATAATTTGATCAAATTTTCAAAAACCAATACAGAGCAAA
>NZ_JAQTPQ010000067.1 GCF_028712645.1 Flavobacterium sp.
ATTTCTAACATTCTTGACATCAAGGTTTATGATACCCAATGTGGTAGCAAACTGTTTACAAAAGAAATCTCTGAAGAGTTATTTCAAAAGGAATTTATTTCAAGATGGTTGTTTGATGTTGAAATATTTTACAGAATGATTCATTTTTTTGGCAAAGAAAAAGCTATTGAAAAAATGCGAGAAGTTCCCTTGAAACTATGGGTGGAAAAAGGAGATTCTAAAGTTAAATTCACTTACGGATTTAAACTGTGGTTTGATTTATTTGAAATCAGCAGGAAATATAAAAAAATAGCAAAGAATACCACTAACTCAAACTTATTGTAAATGTTATCCGAAAAGCTTAAAAATAATTCCTTTGTTCTATCTATATCCGTAATTCTTATTGCAATTTTCAGATTATTACTGACGGCAACAATTCCATTATTGGATAAAACCGAAGCAAGATATGCCGAAATCGCAAGAATTATGCAAGAAACAAACCAATGGGTTAGTTTACAAATAGATTATGGCATTCCGTTTTGGGCAAAACCACCATTATCTACTTGGCTTTCTGCAGCGAGTTTTACTGCATTTGGAATCAATGAATTTGCCTCAAGATTCCCTTCTTTTTTGCTAAGTATTCTCTTGATTGTTATTGCTGGAAAAATGGCGAAAAAGAGTGGCACTTCATTTTATCTACCAGGTTTTATTTTATTGACAATGCCTGAATTCCTGATACATACAGGAGTTGTTTCAACTGATACTACTCTAGAATTCTGTGTTGCCATAATGATGATTTCCTTTTGGCAAACGATGAAAAGTGAAACCAAAACCTATTGGAATTACCTATTTTTTGTTGCATTAGGATTTGGATTTTTGGCAAAGGGACCGTTAATAATTGTACTAACTTTTCCACCACTTTTTTTATGGTGTTGTTTAGATATCAAAAGATTTCGAGACCTTTTTTCTAAATTTTCTATCATCATTGGAATTCTTATAACGGCTATAATTGCCATCCCTTGGTATTATTTTGCAGAGAAAGAAACTCCAGGTTTTCTTGATTATTTCATAGTGGGAGAACACTATAAACGCTTTATAGAACCTGGATGGAAAGGTGATTTATATGGAAGTGGGCACTCACAACCAAAAGGAATGATTTGGGCATTTATTTTTGTTTTTGGTCTTCCGTGGATACAAATTGTATTTTATAAATTATGGAAAACTAGAAAAACAATTTTAAAAAATAGTTGGATTTCCTTCTTGGTTTTATGGCTGCTTTGGACTCCCCTATTTTTCACACTTTCTAAAAATATTTTGCATACTTATATGCTTCCTGTAGCATTTCCAATAATGTTTTTAATCGTGTATTGGTGGGAAGATTTTACAAAAAAGAAACTCATAATTCGCATTGCATTGATTTTTCCTGCAATCGTTTTTATCGCTTATTTCGGACTGTTTGCTTCAGGAAAATTAGATCAATATATGAATTCTGATAAATATCTTTTAGAAAACATAAAAATCAAAACCGAAAACAAAGAAATCCCTTTGTATTATTGGAAAGATAAAAATTATTCAGGGCAATTTTACACCAACGGTAAGTCCAAAGTGGTAAAAACCGAAGTTCAATTAGATTCGATTTTAACCTTGAACAAAAAAATATTTTTTGTAATTCCAACAAAAGATAAGAAAGAAATTCCAGAGCAGTATTTTGAAAAAATGAATTTGGCGACAAGCAACTATAAAACTTCAATTTTTGTAACCAAATAAGAAGCTAAATAATCAATGAAAATACTTTCCGACAAAAATAACCTCCAAATCTTGCACGAAGACAATCATATTATTGTGGTTAACAAGCGTGTGGGAGATATTGTACAAGGTGATAAAACGGGTGACAAACCCCTTTCCGAAGTCGTGAAAGAATACATTAAAGACAAATACAACAAACCTGGCGAAGTTTTTCTGGGCGTAGTTCATCGATTGGACAGACCAACTACAGGAATCGTGGTTTTTGCCAGAACCAGTAAAGCTTTGATGCGATTGAATGACTTATTTAAAAATCGTGAAACTCAGAAAACCTATTGGGCAATTGTAAAAAACAAACCTCAAAAACCCGAAGATAAGCTCGTTCATTTCCTGAAAAGAAACGAGAAAAACAATACTTCAAAAGCGCACATCAACGAAGTTCCCGAAAGTAAAATAGCAAGTTTAGATTATAAAGTCATCAAAGAACTAAATAATTATTTTGCCTTAGAAATCAATCTTCATACTGGAAGGCATCACCAAATCAGAGCACAACTTTCAGCAATTGGTTCACCTATAAAAGGCGATTTGAAATACGGTTTTGACCGAAGTAATCCTGATGGTGGCATCCATCTACACGCCCGAAAATTAGTTTTTATTCATCCTGTTTCTAAGGAAAATACAATCATCGTGGCTCCAGTTCCAAATGATGTGATTTGGAATGCTATATGATTTAAAAAATTGTATCTTTGAGTTAACCAAATCAATTAAATTTAAATCAAACATTGTATGAAAAATCTATCTATTATAATTTGTTTCATTACATTTTTTAATATGTCAGCTCAAGACCATTTCTCTGGTATGAAGACTTCACGAAGAGTCGGAATTTTAAATGCAGATATTAACCCCGCTGAACTTTCTAATTTAAGTTCTAAATATGAAGTCAACTTTTTCTCATTAAGTTTTAACATCTCTAACAACAAAGTTGGTTTCAGCGACATCGTGAATGGGAATAATATTGAAGATTTAATTTTCAAAGGAAATGAACCAGTTAATATGCGTATTGATGCTGAAATTTTCGGACCTGGATTTGCTATGAAAATTAATAAATGGTCTTTAGGTCTTACTACCAAAGGATATGCCCAGTTAAATCTTGTTGATGTTGACCCTAATTTGGGTGATGCTATCAATTCTGGAATAAATAATATTATTCCTGGTTCGACTACGATTATAAATAACGACAATAATCAACGTTTAAATGGAACCAGTTGGGGCGAAGTTGGATTTTCAGCAGCACGAAATTTATTCGAAAATGAAAAACATAAATTAAATGCTGGTGCAACTATCAAATTATTATTTCCAGATTCTTATACAAATTTAGGTTTAGATAAATTTCAAGGAACAATAAACACTCTTGCAACTGAAGCTTATTTAAATAATACTCAGGCCAATCTAAATATTGCATATTCAGAAAATTTAAGTGGAAGCAATACTAATTTCAGCGATTATTCAAAATCTATTTTTGGAAATTTAAATGGTTTTGCAGTCGATTTAGGTTTGAATTATCGATTGAAAGACAAAGATGATTACAAAATAAATGCGGGGTTATCTGTCAGAAATATTGGTGCAATGACATTCAAAAATACAGGAAACTCTTCTACAAACTATAATTTAAAAATACAACCAACAATTGCAAACCCGAACGGACTGGCTTTAAGTCAATTTCAAAATATTGGAAGCCTTAGTGATGTTGAAACCATTTTACAAAACGATGGCTACTTGACAAAAACTGAATCAAACACAGATTTTAAAGTAAATTTACCAACGATTTTATCGCTTTATGCTGATGTAAAAGTATATTCAAAATTTTATCTAACTCTTTACACACAACAAAAATTAAGAGATAATGGTGAAAACAATCAAATCATCACACAAAATGTAATCTCGATTACTCCTCGATATTCTCTTAAAAATTTTGAAGTATATTCGGCTTGGGCAAATAATGAAATCTCTGGAACTACAGGTGGTTTAGGATTTAGAGCTTATGGCTTTTATTTAGGTTCCAGTTCCATTGTAACTGCATTAGTAAGTGATACAAAACAAGCAGATTTTTATATAGGATATAGACTTGGATTAAGATAAGATGCCATAAATTATGTGAAATTAGAAATTAATTATGAGTTACAAAATAGATGTAGGATTCAGGAAAAAAACCTTGATAAAACTGCTAAATGCTGTCATTGTCTATGAAAACGAAATAATTCAAGCTTTATACGACGATTTCAAAAAACCAGCTTTTGAAGCAGTGCTAACTGAAACCAGTTATGTGATTTCGGAATTAAAAGATACCATCAAGAATATAAAAAGTTGGGCAAAACCCAAAAGAGTTTTTCCATCTTTATTAAACTTTCCTTCAACCGATTTCATTTATAAAGAACCTTACGGCAAAGTGTTGATACTTTCCCCTTGGAATTATCCTTTTCAATTAGCTCTTTGCCCTTTAATTTCGGCTGTTGCTGCTGGAAATCAAGTTGTATTAAAACCATCGGAATTGACTCCGAAAACATCCGAAATAATTGCCAAAATAATCAGTAAAGTTTTCGAAAAAAATCACGTTGATGTCATTGAAGGCGGAATTGAAGTTTCGCAAAAATTACTTTCTGAACGTTGGGATTATATCTTTTTTACAGGAAGTGTCGATGTGGGTAAAATTGTAGCAAAAGCTGCCGCTGAAAATCTAACTCCTGTAACTCTAGAACTTGGAGGGAAAAACCCTTGTATTATTGACGAAACTGCAAATTTGAAACTAGCAGCTAGAAGAATTGTTTGGGGGAAATTTATGAATGCTGGTCAAACTTGCATTGCACCTGATTATATCTTGATTCAAAAAGATATGAAAAAACATTTTGTGACTTATTTAAAAGAAGAAATTACCCAAGCTTATAGCGAAAATCCAAGTGAATCTCCTGATTTTGCTAGAATTATAAATACCAAAAACTGGCAACGATTAGTCGATAGAATTGATCCTGAAAAAGTGCTATTTGGAGGTCAAACCAATATTGAAAATTGCTATATTGCCCCCACTCTCATTGACGAAACTTCAATAGATACTTTAATTATGAAAGAAGAGATTTTTGGACCAATATTACCCATTCTTACTTACGAAAATGAAGCAGAAATTGAAGCCATAATCTCCAAATATGAAAAACCGTTAGCATTATATGTCTTCACAGAAAATCACGCTTTTTATAAAACAATCATTCAAAAATATTCGTTTGGAGGAGGTTGCATCAACGATACAGTTGTTCATTTTTCGAACAAAAGATTGCCTTTTGGAGGTGTTGGTCACAGCGGAATTGGTGCCTATCACGGAAGTTTAAGTTTTGACGTTTTTTCCCATAAAAAAAGTATTGTAAAAAAAGCAAATTGGTTAGATTTGCCAATGCGCTATGCACCTTATAAAGACAAATTAGCAACAATTAAAAAAATATTGAAATGGTTGTAAACTGCACAGTTGCAATACTTATATATTTACCACGAATTAAACAAATTTTCGCAAATTGATTCGTTTTAATTTACTTCGTCTGTTAGCAACGGTCGAGCGTGTGCTTCGTGGTTAACTTGTTACAACCTAAAAATAAATAAAAGTGCATAGTTTTAAACTATATTTGAGACCAATAAAAAAAACAATAAAATATGAGCCCAATAAAAAAGAGAATTGAAGAAATAAAAAACAATGGTTACCAACTGGATTTTGGAAATGTTTTTGAACACGCTTTCGAAAATTATAAAAAAATCGTTTTGTATGCTGGTTTAATGCTTTTAGTTTATATAATTTTATTAATAGCACTTATGATTACTGGTATCATCAATTACATAGGAATAGATAATATGGAAGCATTTAATGAAAATCTTAAAAATTTTAAATCAATAAAAGATATTCCATTGAATATTTTATTGCCTCTTGAAGCTGGAATAATATTACTTTCAGGATTTCTAAGTCCTTTTTATGCTGGATTTCTTAAAATGGCCGATTGCGGAGAAAAAGACGAGGAATTTCATATATCGTCGATGTTTGCCTATTATAAATCGCCTTATTTCGCAAACATTTTAATCTCAACTTTACTACTTTCATTTACAAGTTCAGGTCTTGCATTTCTTCTTGAACTTGCCGGAATTCAAACTATTGGAACTTTAATTTCTTTGACTATTTCCTTTCTAACATTCTTGACAATTCCTTTTGTTGTATTTGGAAAATTAAATGCATTTGACGCCATAAAATCAAGCATTATAATTGTTTCTAAACAACCTTTGGTTCTTTTAGGATTATTAATAGTAGCAATTATTGGAGCAGCAATTGGAATATTTGGATTATGTATTGGGCTATTTTTTACAATTCCGTTTCTGTATTCAATGGAATATACCATTTATTCTGAAATTATAGGAGTTGATTCTGAAAGTGAATTGGTAGAATCAGATTCGATATTATAGTTTTTTTTAAATAATTTTATCAATTTATCAATTTAAAAAAATATATTTATAACAAAAAAGACGAGATCCCAAATCTAATCTTAATAATAACCTACAAAGCCTACAATAATGCCGTGTAATCAAATACCAACATTTATTTCCAACTTAAATGATTATTATTTTGTTTCGAACAATATATTTATCACCCCTTTCTTTTTTAAAACTGAATTAGTTGTAAACAATCACTTATTTGAAATTGTTGCCCCTTTTTTAATTTTTTTTGCTTTTATATTGATTTATAAGTTTTTAGAAATTAAATCTTCATTTAAAAATAAATATATAGCAACCCTGACAAAAGGGGATTCAAAAAACAAAGAAGCCCAAATCTATCTTTTGTATTTGGGAATTATAATTCCGATTCTAGAAATTACATTCGAATTTTTCAATGTAAGATCAAAAAGTTTATTAATCCCAAATTGTAGTTTAGGGGCTTTCTTCTTGGCGGTATATTTTATTAGCAAAAAATCTCCTTATGTTTTTCAAAATTTACAAAACATTTTTAAGGTTATTTATATAATCACTTTTTGCCTAATATCTAGGAATTTAATTTTCACGCCCTCTGACATAATACCAATTATTGGTTTTATAATATGGTTTTTCTTTTCTTTTGATATTCTTAAACCTCTAAAATTGTACTGGTTTTTTGTCTTATCGGTTTTTGTCTTCATTTGTATTCTTTTCTTTTTTGAAATAACCCCAGTAAGATCAACAACCATATTATTTAATTACTCTTTAATAATACAAGTCATCAATTATGTTCGACATAAATCGCTACTAAGCATTAGAGACAAATTTAGATTTACTAATGAAATTGTAAATAATGGTAGCTCGCTAACTATTGCTACGAATACAAAAGGTGAAATTTCTTTTTGTAGCGAAACAATTACCTCCATTTTAGGATATACTCCAGAGGAAATTATGGGGATGGAATTTTGGAAACTTACCGAAGACAAAGAATTTAATGTTAAAAAATATTGGGAAAATTATACTGATGAAAGATTGTATGTTAGGAAATTAAAATGCAAAAATGGGGAATACAAATACATTCAATGGAAAAATAAAAAACACAGCGAAAATCTAATAATAGGAATAGGAAATGACATCACTAATGAAATAAACCATCAAAACCAATATCAGAATTTAGTTCAAAATGCAACCGACATCATTTTTGAAGTGGATAACCTAGGGAATTTTACTTTTATAAATGACTTTACAATCAAAACACTTGGCTACAAACCTGAGGAAGTCATCAATAGAAATTTTTTGGAATTTATCCGAAAAGATTACATCAGTAAAATGAATGATTTTTACCTGAATTTACCTTTGAATAATAATGATTTTTCAACTATTGAATTTCCTACGATAAAAAAGAACGGCCAAGAAATTTGGATTTCTCAAAAGGTAATAATAAGGAGAAATGATTCTGGTAAAATTGTTGGTTTTTCTGGAATTGCCAGAGATATTACACTTTTAAAAAATATTGAAGACGAAAATCATAAACGTCAAAAAAAAATAGAACGCTATAATAAGGCAATTAAAATTTTATTGACAACAAATTTTAGAAACTATAAAAATTTTGGCGAAGCAACCGAAATAATTATTGAAGCAGCTGCGAAAGCCTCTAAATGCAATAGGGTTAGTTTTTGGAAATATACTGAGGATGCCATCATACGTAAACGATTGTATAACCTAGACGAAAATAAATATGAAGAAAAAGTTATTTTAAACAGAGACAAATTTCCAATATATTTTGAATCGGTAAAAACTAAAGCTCAAATTGTTGCGACAAATGTTTTCGATAAATGGGAAGTGTCAGAATTCAAAGAAGGCTACTTTACCCGAGAAAAGATTAAGTCAATGCTTGACATACCCGTTTTTACTAATGGAGATTTAGTTGGAACTATCAGTTTTGAAACTACAAAAGTTCAAAGAAATTGGGACAATGAAGATATTAATTTTGCAAGATCAATATCCGACATCATTTCATTAGCTATTTTATCAAAAAGGAGATATGTGGCAGAAAAAAAGCTGAAATATAAAAGTGACCTCTTATCTGCAATGACATTGTGTACCGAAAAATTTCTGTCGAGCAAAAGCATCAATGAAATGTTTATAGCAACCTATGAAATAATGGGGAAAGCCACAAAAGCAGATCACATTTTTTATTATGAGCTAGATTTCAACACTAAGTTATTTAGCCAAAAATTCAAATGGTCAAAAGAAGGTATTCCTTCCCAAATCACTAAATTAAGAAAATTCTCTTATGAAAATTTCAAAGAAATTGTAGCTAATGCAAAAAATAAAAAAAGTTTTAAATCTATTACAAGCCAACTCGAAGATTCCTTTTTTAAAGAATTATTAATAGCCAATGAAATCAAATCCATCCTAATCATACCCATCTTTCTTGATAATGTATTTTCTGGTTTTATCGGTTTTGATGATTGTAGCAAAGAAAAAAAATGGTCTGAAGATGAAATCAATATTTTGCAAACACTTGCCAATAATATTACTTCAGTATTGGAAAGAAATAGAAATGAAACTATATTAAATGAAAGCCAAGAAAAATTTCGCTTATTGGCTGATAATATTCCAGGCACAGTTTATTTATCTAATATTGACAAAAATTGGAGCAAAATTTACATTAATAATGAAATAGAAAACCTAACAGGATATGCTCAATCAGAATTTATTGAAAGTAAAATAAATTATATTGATTTAATTCATCCCGATGACAAAAAAGAGGTTCTAAATGCTGTAAAAAAATTAGTTTCAGAACATAAAAAAATTCAAATTGTTTATCGAATTATCCACAAAAAAGGCCATATTGTTTGGGTTGAAGAGTTTGGAGACAGCATTAAAAAAGATAATTTAATTAGTTATGTAGGAGGAATATTCTTTGATATAACCAATAAAAAAAAGGCAGAAGAAGCACTAATTTCAAAAGAAATAGCAGAAGCTGCTAACAAGGCAAAATCAGAATTTCTTGCTAATATGAGCCATGAAATCCGGACTCCGCTGAATGGAATAATAGGTTTTACTGACTTACTTTTGAAAACAAATCTCGAAAAAGTTCAGGAAAAACACATGATTACCGTAAATCAATCGGCTCTTTCCTTATTAGATATTATCAATAATATTCTTGACTTTTCAAAAATAGAAGCTGGAAAACTAGATTTATTTATTGAAAAATGTGAAATTAAGGAATTACTAAACCAAATAATCGACTTAATATCCTACGAATCCAAACAGAAAAACTTAAAATTAGAACTGCTTATATCCAAAGATATTCCTAAATATTTTTGGATTGATATCGTTCGACTAAAACAAGTATTAATTAATCTTCTAGCAAATGCGGTAAAATTTACTGAAAAAGGGATGGTAAAACTAGTCGTTTCTGTTCAAGAAAAAACAGATGATTCCAATACTAAAATTCGTTTTTCTGTAATAGATTCAGGCATTGGAATACTAGAAGAAAACTGGAATAAGATTTTTAAGGCATTTTCTCAAGAAGATAATTCAACAACCAAAAAATATGGAGGAACTGGTTTAGGATTAAGTATTTCTAATCAATTATTGGCATTGATGAATAGTAGTCTTCGTCTTGAAAGTAAAATAAACGTTGGAAGTACTTTTTATTTCGATTTAGATTTAAAAACCAGTAATCAAACAACTGACGAGAAAATAAAAATTGAAAATCCAGTAGAAAACAATATTAAAAATAGTATTAAAACGAGCGAACGCTTAAGAAAATTAAAAGTACTAATTGCCGAAGACAACAAAATCAATATGTTATTATTGAAAACAATCATTAAAAACATATTTATTGATGCTACCATTTTTGAAGTTTTTAACGGTAAAGATGCCGTTAGCCAATTTGAAACTATAAATCCTGATATTATTTTTATGGACATTCAAATGCCAATTATGAATGGTTATGAAGCAACAAAAGCAATAAGAAATACAACCTTAGGAAAAAATATTCCTATAATTGCTGTAACGGCAGGAACTGAAAATGAAGAAAAAATAAAATGTCTAAAAATAGGAATGAATGATTATATCTCAAAACCCATAGCAAAAGGTATTATTGAAGAAACAATCATCAAATGGTTAATTTGATTGAATTGAAAAATTAAATATATTTATAAAAATTTTCAACTAAAATATACTCCTATGAAATGGATTAATAGAAGACAAAGCGATAATGTTGATGATAGACGAGGAATGTCAGGTGGTGGAAAAGCAGCACTTGGTGGAGGAATTTTAGGAATTGTCATCTTACTATTAAATGCTTTTGGTGGCGAAAATGTTCAAATGATTACGCCAATATTAGAGGAATTCAATCAACAACAAAATACTCAAACAGAAACTAGAGCTTTAACTCCAGAAGAAATAAAAGAAGGTGAATTTGTAAAAACCCTTTTGGCTGACAACGAAGATGTTTGGACTAAAATATTCGAAGAAAACAACCTCACTTTCGAAGCCCCAAAGTTAGTTTTATTCAGCGGTCAAGTGCAAACTGCTTGTGGTGGAGCGAGTTCCGCTTCGGGACCTTTTTATTGTCCCGGCGACAAAAAAATATATATGGATATGAGTTTCTTTGAAGAACTGAGAACAAAATTTGGTGCCGAAGGTGGCGATTTTGCAGTGGCTTATGTTTTGGCACACGAATTTGGTCATCACATACAAACTCTACTCGGAACTTCTGATAAAGTGCGCCAATTACAAGAAAACCGAAGCCAAAAGGAAGGAAACAAATTATCGGTAGCTCTAGAATTGCAAGCCGATTTCTATGCTGGACTTTGGACACATTATAACGAAAAACAAAATGCAGTTCTTGAACCTGGAGATATTGAGGAAGCCTTGAGTGCTGCAAATGCTGTTGGTGACGACGCTATACAGAGAAAAATGCAAGGGCAAGTAGTTCCTGATTCGTTTACTCACGGAACTTCTAAACAAAGAATATATTGGTTTAACCGTGGTTTTAAATCTGGGGATATTCGTAAAGGAGATACTTTTTCGGAGGTTAATTAATAATAATTTAGATTTTAGTTTAGAATTTAGGTCTAAAAATATTTAATTTTAACAAAATCAAGTATTCAAAAATCAAATAGTAAAAATTAGCAGTACCTTCGCGCCAAATTAAAGAAGTACTCAAAATAATAGTGTTTACTTCATAAACACCATTTATGTCATTCAACTCATTAGGATTATCGGATGCTTTATTAAAAGCCATCACCAAAAAAGGATACACAACTCCTTCTCCAATACAACAAAAAGCAATTCCACCTATTTTAGAAGGTAAAGATGTTTTAGCTTCAGCTCAAACAGGAACAGGAAAAACAGCCGGTTTCACATTACCAATTTTACAATTATTATCACAAGGAAAACACTTAAGCCACAGACCTATTCGTGCCTTAATATTAACTCCAACACGAGAATTGGCAGCTCAAATACTTGACAATATCAAAGAATATAGTGAATTTGTCGATTTGCGCAGCACCGTAATTTTTGGAGGTGTAAACCAAAATCCACAAGTAAGTCAATTGCGACAAGGTGTCGATATTTTAGTCGCCACTCCCGGTAGATTGATCGATTTGCAAAATCAAGGTTTAATAACGCTTTCCAAAGTAGAAATCCTAGTTTTGGATGAAGCTGATAGAATGTTGGATATGGGATTTTTACGAGATATTGAACGTGTCATAAAATTACTGCCTTCAAAAAGACAAAATTTGCTATTTTCGGCAACTTTCTCTAAAGACATCAAGAAATTGGCAATGGGTATTTTGCACAACCCCGTTTTGGTTGAAGCAACACCAGAAAACACTACAGTTGATGCCATTATTCAAAAAGTGTATCCTTGTGCCAAAGAGAAAAAAACAGAACTAATTATTAAACTTATTTCCGAAGGCAACTGGAAACAGATTTTGGTATTTACCCGTACCAAACAAGGTGCCAACAAACTAACCGAAGCTATGATTTCTGCCGGTATAAAAGCAGCAGCCATTCACGGGAACAAAGGTCAAGGCGCACGAACCAAAGCTTTGGCAGGTTTTAAAGACGGAAGCCTGACGGCTTTGGTTGCCACAGATATTGCCGCTCGAGGTTTGGATATTCCATTATTACCGCACGTTGTCAATTTTGAATTGCCCAATATTCCCGAAGATTACGTGCACCGAATTGGAAGAACCGGAAGAGCTGGAGCAAGTGGAGAAGCCATTTCGCTATTTAGTCCAGACGAAACCGTTTTTTTACGTGATATCGAAAAATTGGTGGGTTTAAAATTACCAAAAGAAAACATCAAAGGTTTTGAGCCAGATCCCAACGCTTCAACCGAACCGATCAAACAAGGACAAGGAAGACCACAACGCAATTCAACACCGAAAGCAAAACCTGCTAATTCATCAAGAAGTGGGAATAATAGTTTTGGCTCTAGACGTCCGAGTCAAAATAATGATAGACGCTCTAATAGATAATTCCACGCTCCGCAAAGTCTCCGACTTTGAGGATGTGATAAAAGGTCTCCGACCTTCGTTACCAATTATAAATAGTGCTAATCGATTGTGGTTTCAAAACATCTATTACCGGATTATCAACTTTTGTAATTGCTATAATTCCACTATCTTCAACATAATTGGAAGCACTGGAATAAACATAATGAGAAGCTTTGGCAACAATTCCTGCACAAACAGGATTCAAATGAATATAATCCAATTTCGACCAAAAGAACTTTTCTGAAAAAATTTCTTCGGGATGATTTCCATATTGCCAAAACTGATATTTTTCATTTCGGCTATGGCTTTTGCAAGCAAATTCAAAACGTTTCAGCATCCAATCGGCTCTACTTTCTGGCTCAGTTTCTATTTTGTTCAAAATGGTCTTTGCCGTAAACTTCTTGAAATCCCGAATCAAATCGGATAATTTACTGTTTTCTGACTGAATGATTAAATGAATGTGATTGGACATAATTACAAATCCATACAAAATCATTCCTTTATTTTTTATACAAAAATCCAGGCTTTCGATGACGCAATCTTTATAGGTTTTTCTAGAAAAAACATCAACCCAGTCCACAACCGTAGCGGTTATAAAATGCGCTTTGGATTGATCTCGAATTATGAATCCTTCTTTGTCTTTCATTTTGTCTTTTTTAAGGTCAGTCAGAGACTGAAAAACACTACCTCAAAGTCGGAGACTTTGCGGAGCCTTGGGAATTAATTAAAAACTCTTGATGATTTATTTATAAATAACTGATTTAGCAATTCTTTATCAAATCCCACTTCAATAAGAATAGCTCCAATTAAAAGTCGTTGCAGTTTTAAATATAATTCCACTAAATCTAAACCATCTAAAGCATTCTTTTTCCCTTCAGGATCAAAATGCGTAAGATAATTCCTTGTATGTTTTACCTGTTTTATGAAAACTTCAGTATCCCCAATAAAACTAGAAACTGATGGTATTGAATACTGTTTAATAAGCTCACGCAATCTCATTTCTAAAATGAGTTTATTATTGAGTTGCATATTTACCCACTTAAATAAATCAACATCATTTAATGAATCTTCGATTTTCTTTTTCTTCTTATTAAATTCAGCTCTTGGTAAAATCCTAGAATGCTTATTTTTTATATTTAACAAAAGATGGAAGCTCTCCGCCGCTTGTGCTAAATTCAAAAAGAAAACATCAATTATTTTTTCATTCATATAAAAATGATAAAATATTAAATTAAAAGTAGCATCCAGTCTCTTATAATTTTCGAACCAATTTTTAATTATTAAAGGGAAATTTTCTTTTATATCATCATAAGTGAATAACATTTGAAAATGAGTTTTCGGAGTTTTATTGACAATGCTTTTTCGATGACTAAAATACAATTTAACTCGTTTCTTAATTTGAATGTATTCTGTTTCACCTACTCTAACATCTTCAAATATTTTATCACATATTAATTCAATGTTTAAAGGATTGGTATTTGTATATAATGAAATAACCAAAAAGTTTTGAAACTTAAATAAACAATGAATACAATCAGTAAGTGATAATGAAGCTTTTGATAATAATGTTAAATAAGTAGTTTGCTTTAGAGAATATTCTTTTTGAAATTGAGATGTTGACGATTTAGTTACATTAAATCTAAATGCACCACTTAAGTCATCATTAATTTTAAAGTCTATAGGCTTTGGTTCTACATAATTTAAATTAAGATTTAAGCTATCGTCCATTTCAAAATTAGTATCAATATTTGAAAATCCGTGTACACCAAGCCATTCATCAAGATTAAAAATTTCAGATAAAATTTCATCAAATGATAATTCATTATAATTTTTAATATGCGCACCTTCAAATATAAACTCTACTGCATAACTACTTGATTGTTGACCGCTCAAATTACGCCTTCTCAATCTCAATCTCTGCTCAGGATTTTTTGGTACACCTCTTAAATTCTGAATGTAACATTTATGCAAAGTAATTTCAGTCCCGTCAAAGGTTGTTCCTAAAATAAAATCTATATTATCAGTGTTTTCAAATTCATAAAAACTTCCAAATAATTCAAGTAAGCTATATTTCTCATTAGGCTTAAACGTTAGAATACCTTTAATTTTGTTATCTAAATTATCAGGTAGAAACCATTCACCTTTAAATACTATTTCTTTATTCATTAAATTAGTTTTAAGTAAATATAAATTTAGAACTCGCTCCGCAAAGTCTCTGACTTTGTGGATGCGTTCGTCAGTCTGTGGCTGACATAAAATTAAACAACCCAGCTCCGCAAAGTCTCCGACTTTGAGGATGCGTTCGTCAGTCTGTGACTGACCTAATAAATTAAACAATCCAAAATAAATTCGGTTGAAAACCGAAAATCACTACCTCAAAGTCGGAGACTTTGCGGAGCATATAATCTAAAACTACCCCAACCAACCATCTCTATCCAAACTTCTGTAC
>NZ_JAQTPQ010000068.1 GCF_028712645.1 Flavobacterium sp.
GCCATAAGCAAGATTTGAAGGAATGAAAATCACGGCTTTGTCACCAAAAGACATTAGGCTCAATCCTTCAAGAAATCCTGGAATCATTCCATCTTTTTTCCCAGCTTGAAAAGGGAAAGCACGGTATCCGTTTTGGGCATCTCTACTGGCATCATATTTTCCGTAAGTTTTGCATACGTCTGCATAATTGCTATCAAATAAGGTTCCATCTTCAAAATAACCTGCATAATTAAAGTAGATAGTGCTACCATCAGCAGGTTTTGCTCCAGTTCCTTTTTGTGTAATTTTATAAGCTAATCCTGAAGTTGTTGTTGTGGCAGTTGCTTTTGCTTCTGCTAAATTAGCAGCTTTTGCAGTGATAACGGAACCGTATTTTTCTAGGTAAACTCTTTTGGCTTCAGCGGCAATTTCAGCTTGTTTTTTCTGGTTCTCAGCATCAATTACTGCCTGCTTTTTAGCATCTTCGGCTTTGTTTGCATAATAATCTGAGAATGTTTTTGGAGCATTAAACGCTTTCGCCAAAGTTCCTTTTCTAGTAATTGTAATCTTTAGTATTACATCATCTTGAGCAATCTTATTTACAATGTCTTGACCTTCGGTTACGTGACCAAAAATGGTGTGTTTCCCGTTTAGCCAAGGTGTGTCTTTATGAGTAATGAAAAACTGACTTCCATTAGTTGCAGGGCCAGAATTAGCCATTGCCAAAATACCTGCTTTTTCGAATTTCAAATCGGTAAATTCATCTTTGAACGCATAACCAGGACCTCCAGAACCATTTCCTGATGGGTCTCCGCCTTGAATCATAAAATCAGGAATCACTCTGTGAAATTTCAATCCATCATAAAATGGTTTTGCTTTCAATTTTTCGTTGGTTACAAAAGTGTTTTTTCCTTCGGCCAATGAGATAAAGTTAGCTACTGTTATAGGCGTTTTTTGATATTCTAATTGAACAATTATGGTTCCTTTGTTTGTTAAAATTGTTGCAAAGATACCTTCTGCTACTGCGGGTGTTTTACCAACGGGTTTTGCGGTTGTTACAGGTTTTTTAGCTGGAACAACTGTTTTTTTAGTCGGAACAACAGTTTTTTTGGCAACTTGGGCTTGAATAGTCATCATTCCCAAAAACAATAATAATAGAATTTTAGATTTCATTGTAGATAATTTTAAGTCAGACTTGTTTTAGTTTTTAATTTATTTATTAGGACTGTTTGCTGTACAAACCAAATTTAAACCATTAAGAAAATTAAGTTGCAATTCTTAATAAACCTTAAATCCTTAAATGGTTTCAAGGGAAAAACAGCTTTATTTTATATATTCTAATTTATGTTTCCGATTGTCCTTTAGCAGACATTCATAACATTTATTTAGGCATTGTTTCCAGTAATTCAACTTCAAAAATAATATTGGTATTTGGCGGAATTACAGTACCGGCACCCGCTTCTCCATAACCAAGATTGGAAGGTATAAAGATCACAGCTTTGTCGCCAAATGACATTTTTTCAATTCCTTCAATAAAACCAGGAATCAAACCGTCTTTTTTTCCTGCTTGAAAAGGAATGGGTTGATAACCGTGTTGAGCAGCTCTGTTAGGGTCAAATTTTCCAAAAGTTTTTGACACATCCTCAATGCTGGAATCAAACAAGCTTCCGTTTTCTAGAAAACCTGCATAATGAATGTAAATATTAGCACCGCTTTCAGGTTTTTTACCGTTACCTTTTTTGGTTATTACATATTGTAATCCTGTTGGCGTTTTTATTGCTTTGGCTTTTAAAGCTGCAAAAGAGGCTACTTTTTGTTCACGAACGGTTTTGTATTTTGCGTCCAAAATAGCTTCTTCTTCCAGTTTTTTCTTTTGATTTTCTGATTCTACAACGAAATAATTATGGAATATTTTTACTGCATCAAACTGTTTTGCAGCTTTTCCATTTCGGATAATGGTCACTTTAAGCATAGCATCGCCTTGTTCAATTTTGTTTGCCACTTCCATGCCATTTGCTACAACATGTCCAAAAATAGTGTGTTTGCCCTCAAGCCAAGGGGTTTCAAGATGTGTTATGAAAAACTGACTACTATTGGTTCCAGGACCATTATTAGCCATTGCCAAAACGCCAGCTGTGTCAAATTTTAAATCTGAAAACTCGTCCTTGAATTTATAACCTGTGTCTCCAGAACCTGTTCCTAAAGGATCTCCAGTTTGTATCATAAAATCTTTGATAACTCTGTGGAATTTTAAACCATCATAAAAAGGTCTTTTTTTGAGATTTTCATTAGTGATAAACTCATTTTTTCCTTCTGCCAATGTCACAAAATTAGCAACTGTAACAGGTGCTTTTTCATAATTCAATTGTACAATTACGTTTCCTTTATTGGTTTCAATTTGGGCATATAAACCATCAGGTAGGTTGTTTTTTTCTTCTTTACAAGAATAAAAAGAGGCAATAACGATTAATGCAAGTAGGATGTTTTTCTTCATTGGTAAATTTAATTTGTTATTATTTGGTAGTATCTACCGACTTGTTTTCAATGTTTATTTGTTGTTTTTGAAGTGTTTCAGTTTTTAGCTGAATTTCTTTTTTGAATGCTGCTTCTGGTAAAAAATTATGAAGGGTAACAGTGCATAAAAGAGGTTGATTAGTTCCTATTTTTTTGTTGTCACCGTGGTAACCATAAGCAATATGCGATGGAAAAAGAAAAATCACTTTTTCGTTTTTATGCATCAATTTGATGCCTTCTCTCAATCCAGTCATTATATTTTGCTTATCGATTAAATAAGTTTGTGGTCTTAATTCAAGTTGGGAATAGATGATATTTCCCTTAATGTCTTTTATTTCATAATCAAAAAAAGCAACATCTCCTTTTTTTGGAGTTAAAGTGTCGAGTGTGTTTTGAGCTACATAAGTGTACCAATACCCTTTGGTAGAGGCAATGTATTTTACAGCAGGATTGCTCTTGATTATCGAATCGATTTGACCTTCTTCGCCAGCAATTAATTTCCTGTTTCTCTCAGCCGATTTTTTCATAAATGTTCCCGAAGTCTGCGAAATAGGTCTTCTGGCTTCTTGATGTTGCTTGCAACTGGAAACCAAAATAAAGAGGGAAAGCGCGATTATCAATAATTTGTTATTTTTCATACTGCTTTATATTTTTAGTTTACTTACCAAATCTTCAAATTTATTTACGGTTGCTTCCATCGATAATTCTGATTTTCCTCCAGCAGCATTGCGATGTCCTCCACCGTTAAAATAATTTCTTGCAAATAAATTCACATCAAAATCACCTTGCGAACGGAACGAAATCTTGATTATTTTTTCTTCTTTATTTTCGATAAAGATAGCTGTAAAAACAATTCCTTTGATACTTAAACCGTAATTAACGATGCCTTCAGTATCTCCTTTAATATGGTTGAAAGTGTTTAATTCTTCTTGTGTTAGTGTAGTATAAGCCGTTTTATGTTCTGCAAAAATCTTCATATTTTGAAGTGCTCTTCCTAGAATTTGCAATCTTCCATAAGAACTATTGTCATAAAGCAAGATTGGAATTTCGGTATTTTCGACACCTAAATCTATTAAATTGGCAATGATTCTATGGGTTGTTCCTGTTGTTTTTGGAAAACGAAACGAACCTGAATCAGTTAGAATTCCCGTATAAATGCAAGTGCCAATGGTTTTATCGATGTCTGATTTTTTTTCAAGAAAGCAAATGAAATTGTACAACATTTCGCAAGTGGAACCAAAAGCAATATCTGAATAAGTGTAAGTGGCATAATCATCTGGCGATTGATGGTGGTCAATCATAATGAAGGGAACTTTTAGCGTGTTCAACACATTTTCCATTTCGCCCACACGATGCAAAGCATTAAAATCTAAAGTAAAAATAAGTTCGGCTTCTTCGAGAATTTTGGTACAATTAATTTTGTCTTTTTCGAATATTTTTACTTTTTCTGAGCCTGGCATCCACGCTAAAAAATCGGGAAATTCGTTAGGAGAAACAACTACAGCTTCGTGGTTATTTTTGATTAAAAAATGATACAATCCAAGGGTTGAACCCATAGCATCTCCATCAGGATTTCGATGCGGAATAATGGCAATTTTTTTTGGAGTTGATAACAACTGTTGTATCGCTTGTATGTCTTGTTCTTTCATAGTGTGCGAATTTACATTTTTTTAGTGTAATGTTGAAAACATTTAAAGTTTTAACAAACTTTTACAACACTAGAAATCCGTAAGGCTTTTCCTTTTGAATCGTTGGTACAACTTGTATTTGGCTCCTTTTACAATTTGAGAATGGTAAATACCAACAGAACCCGAAGAAAAATAAGCTACTATGCAAGCAATGCCAATGAAAACACCACTTTCTAAACCAAAAAGTTCGATTCCCATAATCGTGCAAGCAATAGGAGTGTGAGTTGCTCCAGAAAAAACAGCTACAAAACCCATTCCTGCCAAAAGCGCAATGGGAAGCGGAACGAAAACAGATAAGGCACTTCCTAAAGTTGCGCCAACGAAAAACAGAGGTGTCACTTCACCACCTTTGAATCCTGCACCAAGCGTAAATCCTGTAAAAAGTATTTTGAGTAGAAAATCAGAAGAAGGATTAGGTGTTATGAAAGAATCGACAATAGTAGGAATTCCCAATCCCATAAATTTTGTGGTGCCAATAAAATAAAAAGCAAATGCAAGTATAATTCCTCCCACAAACGGACGCAACGGAGGATGTTTTATGGTTTTCGAAAATAAACGTCCCCAAAAATGGGTTGTTCTCGAAAACAACATCGATGCGATCCCAAATAAAACACTAACTACAATTACCCATAGTAATACTTTTGGGGTCATTTCGGGTACAACTGAAATTCGGTAATGCGTGTGTTTTACTTGCCAAAATTCAACTGTAAAATAAGCAATATAAGCCGTTAAAAATGACAATACAATACTTCTAAAATCGATTTTGCTAAAATACAAAACCTCCAAAGCAAACAAAGCTCCCGCCAATGGTGTCCCAAAAACCGAAGCAAATCCAGCACTGATTCCTAGAATTATAAGTGTTCTTCTTCCAGAATTATCGAGTTTGTCTCTCGACTGCGCTCGAGATGACAGTCTTGAGAATTGGTCGGCAATAGCACCGCCCATTTGTACCGCAGTCCCTTCTCGTCCAGCAGAACCTCCAAAAAGATGAGTAATAATGGTTCCTAAAAATACTAAAGGAGCCATTTTTAAAGGGATGATTTTCTGGGGATTTTCGTATTCTTCGAGCAATAAATTATTGCCTTTCACCACTTCATTTCCCCAATAATAATAACTCAATCCTACGATGAGTCCACCTATTGGCAAAAGCCAAACAATCCAAAGATGGTGATTCCTAATTTGTGCTGCCCATTCTAATGAAACTAAAAGAAAAGCAGATGCTGAACCCGAAAAAATGCCTATCAAAGCGCAAATGAAAATCCATTTGAGTGCGAGAACGATGGTGTTTTTTAGGTTCATTTGTTTTTATTTTTGTCATTTCGACGAAGGAGAAATCATATCAGAATCTCTCGTTATGTGATTTCTCCTTCGTCGAAATGACAAATTAATAGCTTATTTTAAAAAATTATTCAGCAACAATAGCAGTAAATTCGATTTCTACTAAATATTCAGGAGCTACTAATTTGCTCACTTCATAAAATCCAGTGGCAGGCTTGGTGTCTTTAAAAAAGGTAGAATGTGCTCTTGCCACTTCTTCGAAACTTGTGATTTCGGTGGTAAATATTCGAGTGCGAATCACGTCTTTCATTTCTGCATTTAAATCTTCGAGCACTTTTTCTATTCGTTCAAGAATATTCAAGGTTTGTGCATAAGCATCATCAGCCTTAACTTTTTCGCCATCAACAATGGCTACTGTTCCAGAAACTTCAATGACATTGCCAATTCGTACTGCACGACAGTAACCCATTTTGTCTTCCCAAGGTGATCCAGTTAAGATATTCTCTCTTTTCATTTTGATTGTTTTTAGTTTATTGTGTTGATTTTTAATGTTTTTGAAATTGAATTCGAATTCTGGTATATTTTTTGCAATTTAGGAAAAAATAGAGATATAAAAAATCCTGATTTTTGATTAAATAGTTAAGTACTACAACCTATTTTTATTATTTAAACTATGTTTCTATACTTTAAAATAATGGACCGAATTGTACTCAAAGAGTTTCAGTTAATTATTGAGTAAAGGTTTTCTTAAAATGTAATAAATGCTACAATTGAGTGTTATAACCTATAGATTATCTTATTACTAATCATTAAGTGCTATGAAAAAAATATTGTTCTATGTTATTGTAATAGGTTTGTCTTTGAATGGATACGCTCAGGTGGAATTTGATACCAAATTTAAGCCAATTCCTGCCAAGAAATCTAAAATTAAGGAAGTCATTCCTCCAAAAGTTGTTTCTCCAAAAATCACGCCGCCAGATGTTGTAAAAAAACTGGATTCAGTGCCGCAATTTAATCCTGAAGATCTTTTTAAAGATACTAGTCTATATAAAAAAGAATCAAATTCGGAGGGTATATTTTATAGACGAAATCAATATTTAGGTAGTTTTAAAACGAAATCATTTACATCGACAATTCGATATCGCGATGCTGCTTTCGTGGATGGTGATAAGATAAGAGTTTTTTTGAATGGTAAAATAATTCAGCCTGAAGTGGTTTTGGATGGAGAGTTTCAAGGATTCAAAATTAACTTAGAAACTGGTGAAAACAGAATTGATTTTGAAGCTTTGAATGAAGGTTTTGCATCACCCAACACAGCTCAATTTGAGGTATTTGATGGTGAAGGAGTTGTTGTATCAGCAAGTCAATGGAATGTTGGTACAGGTTACAAGGCTACTATTTTATTGGTGAAAGAATAAAAAGATTGTTTTTAAATTTAATTTTAGAATAAAGCAATAAGTTAAAGAAAATTAAATTATGCTATTTTTGTGATTTTAAACCATTGATTTTTTTATTTTTAAATTTTTTACAAATATTGATTTATCAATAGCTAATATATATGAAACAAATTCTATTCATTTTTACTTTTATTTGTGTTGCATCAAAAAGCTTTGGACAAAGTGAATTTAGTAATAAATTTAAAGCAATTCCGCCACTTAATACAGATTTGAAATCTAAAAAAGTTAACCCACAAACTCCACAAACACCAAGTATTACTCCACCTAGTGTATTTGCAAACATCAATATTTTAAATACAAAACCCAAGCCTAATAATTCGTTTCAAATGGGAACAACTAATGATTTTTCAATGACTACAAAAAATAAGTTTGTAAATCCTGGAGATAAAGTTGCCGAAAAATTAAATAAAACCCCATTAAATGAAGGAACTGCTTATCGTAGAAATCAAGATTTAGGAGGTCTTACAACTAAATCAACCATATTGAAAATAGTATATAGAGATTTTGGCGAAGTGGATGGGGATGAAATTGAAGTTATCCAAAATGAAATTCCAATTATAGGAAAAATTACTATGGGAGGTGAATATAGAAGTTTCGATATTACCTTAAAAAAAGGGTCAAATGATTTGTCTTTTCTTGCATTAAACGAAGGAATGTATAGTCCAAATACTGCAGAATTTCAAATCTTTGACGAACAAGGAATTCTTATAAAGGCTAGCCAGTGGAATCTTTTCTCGGGATATAAAGCGACTATTACCATTCTTAAAGAATAGAAATTAATATTTTTCAAAATTCAATTTTTCAATCCCAATTATATAAAGTATTTTTGCCGAATGCAACACAACGTACTTATTTTAGATTTCGGATCGCAATACACACAACTTATTGCCCGTAGAGTTCGCGAATTAAATATTTTCTGCGAAATATTTCCATACAATCATTTCCCAGATGATTTATCAAGTTATAAAGCCGTAATTCTTGGTGGAAGTCCATTTTCTGTTCGTTCAGAAGATGCACCACATCCTGATTTATCTCAAATTAGAGGCAAATTACCAATGCTTGCCGTTTGTTACGGAGCGCAATATTTAGCCCATTTTAGTGGAGGCGAAGTTGCTGCATCTAATACAAGAGAATATGGTAGAGCTAATTTATCTTATATTAAAGAAGGTGAAACTTTCTTTGATGGCGTTTCTGAAAACAGCCAAGTTTGGATGAGTCATAGTGATAGTATCAAGGCTTTACCAACTAATGGTGTTAAACTTGCTAGTACTCACGATGTAGAATATGCAGCTTACAAAATCGAAGGAGAAACTACTTATGCCATTCAATACCATCCTGAAGTTTTTCACTCTACAGATGGTTCTAAAATGTTGGAGAATTTCTTGGTAAAAATCGCCGAGGTTCCTCAAAATTTCACACCAAACGCTTTCGTTGAAGAAATCGTAGCTGAAATGAAAGAGAAAATCGGAAATGACAAAGTAGTTTTAGGTCTTTCTGGAGGAGTTGACTCTACTGTAGCTGCCGTTTTATTGAATAAAGCTATTGGTAAAAATCTCTATTGTATTTTTGTAAATAATGGTTTGCTTAGAAAAAATGAATTCCAAAGTGTTTTAGATCAATACGAAGGAATGGGGTTGAACGTGAAAGGAGTGGATGCTTCCCAACGTTTTTATGATGCTTTAGCAGGAGTTACGGATCCAGAATTAAAAAGAAAAGCCATTGGTAATGCATTTATCGAAGTTTTTGATGCAGAATCACATCTTATCGAAAATGTAACTTGGTTAGCTCAAGGAACTATTTATCCTGACGTAATCGAGTCGGTTTCTGTAAAAGGACCATCGGCAACTATCAAATCGCACCATAATGTGGGTGGTTTGCCTGATTATATGAAATTGAAAGTGGTAGAACCTTTGCGTATGCTTTTCAAAGACGAAGTGCGTAGAGTAGGAGCAACTTTAGGAATAGATTCAGAATTATTGGGAAGACATCCTTTTCCTGGACCTGGATTGTCTATTCGAATTTTAGGTGATATTACTTTAGAAAAAGTTCAAATCTTACAAGATGTTGATAAAGTTTTTATCGACGGTTTAAAATCTTGGGGATTGTATGATAAAGTTTGGCAAGCAGGAACAATTTTGCTTCCTGTAAACAGTGTGGGTGAAATGGGGGATGAGCGTACTTACGAAAAAGTGGTGGCGCTTCGGGCAGTTGAATCTACTGATGGAATGACTGCTGATTGGGTACATTTACCGTATGATTTCTTGATGAAAGTATCTAATGATATTATCAATAAAGTGAAAGGTGTGAATCGTGTTGTTTATGACATTAGTTCAAAACCGCCAGCAACTATCGAGTGGGAATAATGCATTTTTAATGTTAATTATAAAAAAACGGTATCAGATTTTGGAATAAAATTTGATGCCGTTTTGCTATCTTTGAAAAACTAATTTTTTTATACTATCAAAAGGATGAAATATTTTATAACGGTTTGTTTAACTACTTTGGCTTTTTCTTTAAATAGTTTTTCCCAAGAAAAAAGTATCACACATAAAGTTGAAAAAGGGGAAACTATAATCCAAATTGCTCAAAAATATAGCGTCACCCCTTATGATATTTATAAACTAAACCCAGATGCTCAAAGCGGATTAAAACTAAATAGCATTTTGCTTATTCCAAAAAAAGGTGGAATTCAAAAAGTAAATGCACAAACTATATCCCATCAAGTTGAATCCAAAGAAACTTTATATGGTATTGAAAAAAAATACAATGTTTCGGATGAAGTTTTAAAAAAAGCCAATCCATTTCTTGAAAAAGAGGGTTTACAAATTGGTCAAACGCTTTCAATTCCTTCGAATTCAGTTGCGAAAACAATGGTTTCAACTCAGGAAAAAGTGGTTTATCACGAAGTACTTCCAAAGGAAACAAAATATTCCATTGCCAAACAATACGGAATTACCATCCAAGAATTGGAAAAAAGAAATCCAGAAGTGATTCCTAATTTACCCATTGGATACAAATTGATAATTAAGGGAACTGCTCCAAAAGCTGATAAAGTGGCGGTTGTTGAACCAAAAAAAGAAACACCAAAACCAATTGCTACAAAAGCTCCAGCCATTACTTATGTTGATTATGAGGTAAAACCAAAAGAAACCTTGTATAGTTTATCGAAAATGACCGGTTTGGAACAAGCAGAATTGATAAAATTAAATCCAGCTTTGGTCGATGGTGTTGAAATAGGGATGATTTTGAAAGTACCTTCAACAAGTTCGATTCCTCAAGAGGCGAAAAAAGAATATGTTTCTCTATCTAAAATAAACAATAATACATCCCGAAAAAAAATTGTTTTGTTGATGCCATTTAATCTTTCCAAAATCGAAAGCGATACCGTAAATTCGACCTCGATGCGATTAAAAAAGGACAAATTTTTGAATATGACGCTTGATTTTTATTCAGGTGCTTTAATGGCAATAGATTCGGCTAAAAGTCTTGGAATTACTGTTGATGTGAGTATTTTTGATTCTCAAGAAACCAAAAACACTTCAAATGTTGCAAACATTATCAGAGAAAATAATCTCCAAAACGCGGATGCAATAATTGGTCCTTTTTATCAAAATAATGCAGAAACAACAGCTAGTATTGTTGGCAAAAATAACGTTCCCGTGATTTCACCTTTATCAAAAGATATAGGAAATCCTTATGCTAATTTGTACCAAACCATTCCAAGTAGCGAGGTTACAAAAAATGCGATGTTCAATTATATGCGAGCAAAAGGAGGAAATATTATTGCCGTAATCGATAAGAAAAAAGAATCTATAATTCAGTATATTAAAGGAAATCAGAAAGGAGTTCAATTTGCAGCGATGAATGACAACGGAACTTTATCTGCCGAAAGTTTGAAAAGTTTGTTTGCAAAAGATAGGATGAACTATGTGGTTATGGAAACGGGTAACACAATGATGATTAAACTGACGATAAAAACAATGGTAGAAGCGTTGGATTCAGGTTATAATGTACAATTAGTTATTTTGGAATCGAATGACACATTGGAAACGGATGAAATTAATTTCACAAACTTGGTTAAATTAAAATTGATGTATCCTTCAACGACTAGAGAAAATGAATCTCCAGAGGCATTTATTTTCGAAAATAAATATAGAAAAGAAAATAATATTTACCCATCAACTTATGCCACGCGTGGTTTTGATGTTACGTTTGACACGATGATGCGTTTGTCACAAGACAAAAGTTATCAAGAAACAGCGGAAACTATTGCAACGGAGCAAGTAGATAATAAATTCGAATATTATAAAAAAGAAGACGGTGGCTATGCTAATAAAGGCGTGTTTATCTTATATTACGATTCCGATTTAACCATAAAAGAAGCGAATTAATGACATCAAAAATAACTTACTTAGGCGATTTAAGAACCACTTCGACTCACTTGCAATCAGGAACAGAAATTCTTTCGGATGCGCCAACGGATAACCACGGAAAAGGCGAAGCATTCTCGCCAACGGATTTAGTTGCTAATGCACTCGGAAGTTGTATGGTCTCGATTATGGCAATAAAATCAAAGGATTTAGATTTCGATTTAGTTGGTTCTACAGTCTCAGTGACCAAAATTATGCAAGCCGAACCAAGAAAAATTGCCAAAATTATTATTGTTTTAGATATGGCAATTGCTACAACCGATAAAAACAAAACGATTTTAGAAAGAGTAGCTATGAACTGTCCTGTTTTATTGAGTTTAAACACGGATATTGAAAAGGAAATTACGTTTAATTGGAAATAAATTAGTTTCCACTCGATTTCAAAACGCTTGTTATAATCAGTTTTTAGGTTAAATTTTAAACTTTTAAACTTTTAAACTTTTTAAACTTTTTAAACTTGGATCAAGACCAAAAACAACTCATCAAACTTGCCCACACTAAAATGCCTTTTGGCAAATATGAAGGCAAACATCTTATCGATCTGCCGGAATATTATGTGGTTTGGTATTCCAATAAAGGTTTTCCAAAAGGAGAATTAGGCGAGCAACTGCAACTGGTTTACGAATTAAAACTTAACGGTCTCGAAGAGTTAATCCGCAATATTAGAAAACGATATCCCAAACCTTGATTTAAGTATTCATTTCTAAATCCCGAATGTAATCTCCATATTCTAAATAAAACATTTCTACAGCGTGCATTTTTTCGTTGAAGAAATCGAAAATTTCATCCCAATACTTTTTATTACTAACGCCTACACCTAATTTTTCGACCCAAATACGGCTGATGGTTTTTCCGTTTTCGAGGGTAAAGTTCTTTTCGAAAACTAAATCTTCAATAAAATCTGCTTCCAATATGCTTTTTAAGGATTCCATTTTTTCAAAATAAATTTTTCGGGTTTCCTCATTTCGATTTTCGATATCAATTAAAACCTGCGCTTTTTTGTTGTCAACATAAAATTTAAAAGAAAAATCTTTGATTTTGGTGTCGTATAAAACCCATTTTCTAGGGTATTTTTCTGCAAAAGCAACCCAGAATTCCCGCTTTAATCTTTGAGTTTCCTCTTTGCTATACATTATAATTTGTAGTTTATGGTTTGTTGTTTGTTGAATTTTCAATTGCCATTGCTATTGAAATTGCATATATTTACAAAACGTGTTTATAGTGCAAAAATAAACTTTGATTATGGATTTCCAAGATTTTTTAGAATATGTTCCAAAATTAGTGGGAGTAACACTTCCAGCCAGTGAGGCGCATTATAAAATGGCACCTTTAGAACGAATTCGTAATTACGATAGTAAAGAAATTGAAAGTAAAAATCCCAAAACTGCTGCTGTAATGATGTTGTTTTATCCCAAAAACGGGAAGACGCATTTGGTGCTTATTGTTCGGAATTCTTATGAAGGAGTTCATTCGGCACAAATTGCATTTCCAGGAGGAAAATATGAGACTATAGATCAAAATTTCGAAAATACTGCTTTGCGTGAAACCCACGAAGAAATAGGAATTCCTCCCGAAAGTATTGAAATCATTATGCCTTTCACGCATTTGTATATTCCGCCAAGCAATTTTATGGTGTATCCTTTTTTGGGAATTTGCAGGGACGAACTTATTTTCACGCCTGATCTAGATGAGGTAGCTAAAATTATCGAATTGCCATTATCTGATTTTTTAAGTGATGAGATAATTATTAGCACGACAATGACTACCTCGTATGCTGAAAATATACTTATACCAGCTTTCAAAATCGAGGAACATATTGTTTGGGGAGCCACTGCAATGATGTTAAGCGAACTGAAAGAAGTCTTGAAAAATATACTTTAAATTATTATTTTCGTAAGTTTGTAATCCAATTTTACAACACACACAATTTTATGGGATTATTTAAGAGAAATCCTTTTGGACACATTCTTTTTATCAAGAAGTGGTTAATCCGAATTTTTGCGGTTTTAACACACAAACGCTATAGAGGCTTCAATGATTTACAAATTGAAGGTTCCGAAATTATTAGTAATTTACCAGACACTAACATCCTTTTTATATCCAATCATCAAACTTATTTTGCCGATGTCGTGGCTATGTTTCACGTTTTTAATGCCAGTTTGAGTGGTCGTGAAGATTCCATAAAAAACTTGGGATATATCTGGCAACCCAAGTTGAATATCTATTATGTAGCTGCCAAAGAGACGATGCAAGCAGGATTGTTGCCTAGAATTTTATCCTACATTGGTGCTATAACAGTCGAAAGAACTTGGAGAGCTGGAGGAAAAGATGTACAGGAAAAACGCGAAGTTAACCCTAACGACACTGAGAATATTGGAATTGCACTACAAGATGGTTGGGTAATTACTTTTCCTCAAGGCACAACAAAATCATTCAAACCAGTTCGCAAAGGAACTGCACATATCATTAAGCAATACAAACCAATTGTTGTTCCAATAGTAATTGACGGTTTCCGTCGTTCGTTTGACAAAAAAGGATTGCGAATGAAAAAGAAAGATATTTTGCAATCTTTTATTATCAAATCGCCATTAGAAATTGATTATGACAATGATACTATTGATCAAATTGTCGAAAAAGTAGAATATGCCATCGAGCAACATCCCTCGTTTCTGAAAGTGATTCCTGCCGAAGAGATAAAGGTAGCGGAAGAATTAAACAGATTGAGAAAATGGGAATATTGATTCTTTTTTATAAATCTATTTTCTTTAATTCTTCATTATTTTGTTTTAATTTTTTAAGGAAACCGCCATATAATATCTTGTAAAACAACCAGATTCCACCCATTATTAATAGTGCCATAGCAATAATTGTAATGTAGTTTACCTCGATATTAATATGCTCTTTTTGAGGTCCTGTAGAATTCCATCCCGCACTAAAACTTTCAATTCCTCCTATCGCTCCTGAAACACCTCCTATAAAAATATTCCAATAAATGTAGTAGGTGACAATTTTTCTGGTTTTTAGTATATGTTCTATAAGCGTCTTTGAAGATTGTAACACTGATATATCTTTGTAATTTCTATAAAACAAATAGATAAATACAATGACAACAATATAATTAAATTTCTCTAAAAAATTTATAAATGGGTGCATAGCCAAAAATTTAGCATAACCTCTATCGCCAATTAGATATCCAATTCCATTCAGAATAATAAACTCCAAAATGCTCACAATCAAAATCCACTTCACAATCGAAGAAGATTTTGTATGCAACATTTTGTAAATTTCCACTTCCGAAACCTGTTCAAAGACATTGTTTTTCTGCCAATCTTTCTTTAATAAATCCAGCTCTTTCATAATCATTAAGGATTTAATATTTTTTTTAATTTCCCTTTTATTCTATTCATTTTCACTCTTGTATTCACTTCGCTAATTCCTAAAGTCTCCGAAATTTCCTTGTAGTCCTTGTCTTCAAGATACATGAAAATCAAGGCTTTTTCAATATCATTCAATTGATAAACTGCGTTGTACATCAACTTCAGCCGTTCTTCCTCTTCGTAGTTATAATCTTCTTGACTGATAAAAAATTGATGATTTTCATAATCCACCGTCTTGACCGATCGAGTGCTTTTTCGGTACAAAGTAATGGCTGTATTCAATGCGACTCGATAGGCCCATGTCGAAAACTTACTGTCACCACGAAACTTCGGAAAAGCCTTCCACAACTGAATCGTGATTTCCTGAAACAAATCCTTGTGCGCATCCTCACCATTCGTATATAACCTACAAATTTTGTGGATTATATTCTGATTGGCCTTCAATTGCTGCACAAAAG
>NZ_JAQTPQ010000315.1 GCF_028712645.1 Flavobacterium sp.
GTCTATAATAAGGAACATACAAATTTCCTGAACTTGCCCAAGCCGAAGCCTGAAAATGAACCGCAGTATTGATAACTTTTGCTCTTTGAATACTGTCATCTATCGGAACGTTCCATCTTTCGTCTTTGTCGGAAACAACTAATGTTGGGTAAACATAAAATACATCAATCGAATCTTGCGGATTTTGCACTGGATAATCTTTCAAGCCATCAGGATAATTTCCGGGTAAAACTGCCCAGTTTTTGGCTGAAGAATAATCGACAGTATCCGACAATGAATTTGGAATAATGCTGCTTTTTTCTGTGGAAGTTGTTGGGAAATTTTTGGTGTTTTGGGCCTTACAACCAGTAAAAAGAAAGCCAACAAAGAACAATAACAGGATTTGATGTTTCATTTTTTGGTGTTTAAATTCTTGTAAATTTACAAATTACAGATTGAATATTTTATAAGTTTGATGAGTCGATTTTACAATATTTTCGGTCCGTTCTGGATGTGTATCAGATATGAATAGTTGACCAAAGGTGTCGCTGTTGACCATTTCGATTATTTTTGCCACTCGAGTTTCATCTAATTTATCGAAAATATCATCAAATAATAAAAGAGGTTTTAAGCCACTTTGGGTTTTCAAGAATTCGAATTGAGCTAATTTTAAGGCAATCAAAAATGATTTTTGTTGACCTTGGGAACCAAATTTCTTTATGGGATAATTATCAATTTCAAACGATAAATCGTCTTTGTGAATCCCAACACTCGTGTAGTTCAAAGCTCGGTCTTTATTGATATTTTCTTGTAAAAGTGTCAACAAATCATTTTCGAATAAGTGGCTTTCATAAACCAGTTGAACCGTTTCTTGCGAACCAGTTATGGCTTGATGATGCGTGTTGAAAATTGGAATAAACTGCTCAATAAATTCTTTTCGTTTTTCGAAAATATATTTCCCAAAAGCATTGAGTTGTTCATTATAAATAGAAAGCGTGTCATTTTCGAAAACATAATTCACAGCGAAATATTTCAATAAAGCATTGCGCTGACTCATTACTTTTTGATATTGAATGAGTTGTTTCAAATATTGGGAATCCAATTGCGAAATAACGCTATCCATAAATTTTCTGCGTGTTTCACTACCTTCAATAATTAAATCTCTATCGGCAGGCGAGATGATAACCAAGGGAATGAATCCAACGTGCTCCGAGAATTTTTCATAAACTTTTCCGTTGCGTTTCAATATTTTTTTCTGCCCTTTTTTTAAGCTGCAAACGATTTGCTCGTTTCTTTCGTTGATTTCGAATTCACCGTCAATCACGAAAAACTCTTCACCGTGTTTTATATTTTGAACTGCTTGTGGGTTAAAATAACTTTTTCCATAAGACAAATGGTAGATTGCATCTAATACATTGGTCTTTCCAATTCCGTTTTTGCCTACAAAACAATTTATTTTGCCCACAAATTCGAAACTTGCTTCAGAAAAGTTCTTGTAATTGAATAATGAAATGTTTTTTAAATACATTGGTAAAGCTTGCTGGTATTGAGAATCATCCTGATTTCAAGTGATTTTCTTTAAGAGGGTGCAAATTATTGAAAAATATCGATAAAAGAGGTTTTAGATTTGAATAAATATTATATTTTTGCCACTCACTAAATTAAAATTTAAATGGCTACTTATAATAAGAGAGGATATAAATCAGCAAAAGAAAAAGAAGTAAAAGAAGTTACTGAAGACATACAAGTTATTGAAAAAAATAGTGCCACTGCAGGTGTATTTTCAACATTAGACCAAACAGCATCAAAAACGGAAAATTTTGTTGCTAGAAATCAAAAAATTATCATTGGAGTTGTTGGTGCGATTGCATTATTGACTGTTGGATATTTAGCCTATCAAAAATTTGTTGCTGCTCCAAAAGAAGACGATGCTGCAACCCAAATGTTTGTTGCTCAACAAAACTTTCAAAAAGCGACTGATGGAGTTGCAAGCGATTCATTATATAAATTATCATTGAATGGTTCTGAAGGAAAATGGGGATTTGTGAAAATTGCAGATGAATATTCCGGAACTGATGCAGGAAATTTAGCTAATTATTATGCAGGAATTGCTTATTTGAATACTGGAAAATACGCAGAAGCGATTGACTATTTAGGTAAATTCAAATCAGAAGATCTTGTTTTAAGCACTTTGGCGAAAGGAGCAATTGGCGATGCTTATTCTCAAAATAACCAACAAAAAGAAGCGTTAGAGAATTATGTAAAAGCTGCAGAATCGAATAAAAATGATTTTACTACGCCACGTTTCTTGTTGAAAGCAGGAAAAACAGCGTTGGCATTAGGAAATAAAGAAGATGCACTAAAATATTTTACAGACATTAAAGATAACTTTGAAGCTTCACCAGAAGCTGCATCAGTAGATGTTTTAATAGGATTAGCTCAGTAATATTAATTTAGGATTTTTCATTTAGAATAGGTATATTTATACTTTACAAATCTGAATTATTTCCTTAATTTTTTTCCTAATTAAAAATGGCAACTATAAATAAAAACTTATCAGAATACGATAAAAACTCAATCCCAAACGCGAAAAATTTTCGGTTTGGGATTGTTGTTTCAGAATGGAATGATACTATAACGGAAGGACTTTGTTATGGTGCCGTTACTGGACTTTTAGACAATGAAGTACCTTCAGAACATATCATTCGCTGGAATGTTCCAGGAAGCTTTGAGCTGATTTACGGTGCAAAAAAAATGTTACAAACTCAGAATGTCGATGCCGTAATCGCCATAGGTTGCGTCATTCAAGGAGAAACCAAACATTTTGATTTTGTTTGCGAAGCAGTTTCACAAGGAATTAAAGACTTGAACGTAGAATCTGATGTTCCTGTTATTTTTTGTGTTTTGACCGACAATACAATGCAACAATCCATCGATAGAAGTGGAGGAAAACACGGAAACAAAGGAACTGAAGCGGCTATTGCAGCTATTAAAATGGCTTATTTAAGACATCAAGCCTCGTTTGATCACCAATTCAAAAATCAACAATTATTATCGACTGGACCTTTGCAAATTGAAGGTTTGCCATTATTGGAAGAATAGAAGCAAAATATACTTATCTAAAACCTATACTGTTCTTTTGAAAGTATAGGTTTTTTTATGATTAATTTAGGTAGCAATCCCAATAGAAATTACTTAAATTTGCTCTCTTCGGATTTGGGATTACAAATCTGAAATCTAACATCTGAAATCTAAAAATGTCTAGCATTATTCAATTACTTCCTGATCACGTTGCCAATCAAATTGCCGCTGGAGAAGTCGTACAGCGACCAGCTTCGGTTGTCAAGGAATTGCTTGAGAATGCCGTAGATGCTGGAGCGAACGACATCAAATTAATTTTGAAAGATGCTGGAAAATCATTGGTTCAAGTGATTGATAACGGGCTTGGAATGAATGTTACCGATGCTCGTTTGTGTTTTGAGCGTCACGCCACTTCGAAAATTCGTCAAGCCGAAGATTTATTTTCTTTGCATACTAAAGGTTTTCGTGGAGAAGCATTGGCATCGATTGCCGCGATTGCTCACGTGGAGATGAAAACCAAACAAGATCAAGAAGAACTAGGAACCCATATCGTTATTGAAGGCAGCAAATTTGTGTCGCAAGATGTGGCGGTTTTACC
>NZ_JAQTPQ010000069.1:0-13974 GCF_028712645.1 Flavobacterium sp.
TTTGTATTACAAAAATCAAAACAATAAGTAGGTTTTCTTTAGCCATTGGACATACCAAAAAATGTATAAAAAAGGGCAGATAAACTGCCCTCATTTTCGTATATGTATCAAATCTATTGCTAGTTGGTTACTCCTCAGCAGAGCCAATGTCCTCTTCAATTTGACGGAGGTAATTTAACTAATCTAAAATAAAAAATCACCAACTATTTTTGACCACATTACCAAAAGAAAAAACCCTTAAAATCATACGATTTTAAGGGTTTTTAATTCAATTTGCTTTCCAGCTGGCGGAGAAAGAGGGACTGTAACCTATAGTATCATAAGTAATCATAAATACTCAATTATCTCTTAATTAACAGGTTGTTACAAATTATAAATAAAACAAAATATCATATAATATCACTACATATCTCAAAAATTGGGTGTAAATTTGGGTGTAACTTTTAACGCCCCCAATTATGAATAATATTAAAAGGAATATTATTTTTTCATTAGAGAACAGAAAGAAAAATGGTATTCCAATAGTTGAGAATGTGCCAATTCGAATGCGAGTAATTTTCGCAAATAACCGTATTGATTTTTCGACAGGATATCGTATCGATGTTGAAAAATGGAATTCCGATAAGCAACGTGTTAAAAATGGTTGCACAAATAAACTTAAACAAAGTGCTTCCGAAATAAATACTGATTTAGGAGATTATGAATCACGAATTGAGAAGATTTTTAAAATTTGGGAAACTCAAAATATACTTCCAACTTCTGAAATTTTAAAAAAAGAATTTAACGCTGGACAGAACTTAAAATTTGAAGATGATGCAGAACCGGAAAATGAAAAAGTAGATCTTATTAAAGCATTTGATGAGTTTGTAAAAGAATGTGGAAGGCAAAACAATTGGTCTGAATCAACTTTTGAAAAATTTGATAGTGTAAAAAATCATTTAGAAAGTTTTAATTCAAAACTGGCATTTGATTATTTTAATGAATTCGGACTGAATGAATATTTAATATTTCTACGTGACACTAAAAAAATGCGTAATAGTACTATTATTAAACAATTAGGTTTTCTAAAGTGGTTTCTTCGGTGGGGAAGCAATAAAGGTTATAATGAATTAAAGACTTATGAATCCTTTAAACCTAAGATGAAAAGTACCCCCAAAAAAGTTATATTTCTTACTTCGGACGAATTGACTAAACTTCGTGAATATAAGATCCCTGAGACAAAACAATATTTAGATCGTGTGCGAGATGTCTTTCTATTTACATGCTACAGTTCTTTGAGATATTCCGATGTAAATAATTTACGTCGAAGCGATATAAAGGCTGAGCATATAGAAGTAACAACGGTTAAAACAGCTGATAGTCTTATAATTGATTTGAATAATCATAGTAAAGCTATACTCGACAAATACAAGGATATTCATTTTGAAAATGATAAGGCGCTTCCCGTGATAAGTAATCAACGCATGAATGATTATTTGAAAGAGTTAGCGGAACTAGCTGGTATAAATGAACCAATACGAGAAACCTATTACAAAGGTAATGAACGTATTGATACCGTTACCCCAAAGTATGCTTTACTAGGAACACATGCAGGTCGCAGAACATTTATTTGTTATGCACTTTCCTTAAATATACCTGTTCAAGTAATAATGAAGTGGACAGGTCATAGTGATTATAAAGCTATGAAACCTTATATTGATGTGGCTGATAATGTAAGAGTAAATGCAATGAGTAAATTTAATGAAATATGATAGATATAAACTTGCTATTGCCCCATTATGGTAAACTTAACAGAATATTTCAAAACTCAGTTGAAACAAATGATATTTCTTTTGATAATCAATGTTTTATAACTGATTTCCATTGTAAATTTAGTGATCCTCAAGAATTTGATACAATGCTTGCAAATCTTGTTATTGAATTAGCTCCTGAAAAATACAGTATTTTATTTAAAAAATTATATGCTGAAATAAATAAAAATTTGGAATGTTACAGTCAAAACAAAATTTTTTTTGACAGCATTAACATTGAATATAAGATTAGTACATACGCTAAAAAATATGATTATTTAATTGAAGATCAAAGCAAAAAAGTGACTGAAATTAGAAATGATTACAAAGTTGTAAATGGAACTTTAGATAGTATTGGATTTAGGGAGCATACTAAACTTGAACTTGAAATGCTATGGAAAGAACACGCCTATCAAAAATCTCTTTTAGAACCAGAAGTACTTGAATTGAATGATTTATGGAAAAAAAAACAAGAATTAGAAATAGTTGCTTTTAAAAATGTGAATAATGTTTTTGGAAAAGTTTATGAGTTAAGTTTTGATTTTCAACAGATACTAATTGATTATTTAAGTGAGAAGGATATACAAAAAGATAATTCTATTGAAAATAAGACTAAATATTTAAATTCAAGACTGATATATTCTATTTATGTTATTTGTAATGGTAATATTTTTGAAGGAGCTTCTGAGGATGATTATAATAAAAATTTTAACTTATTACAAAGTTCATCTATTTTACAAAAAAAAGTTAGAAAGCTTTATTATATATGTTATTTAATTAAATTTCTTTCCGAAAGGATTGATCCTAATTTTAAAGAATACTGGATTGAAAAGATTCTTAAACAATTAAATATATCAAAAGTTCTAGAATATGAAAAAAGATTAAATGATATAGTCACTCAAAAAGGAAAAGGAAATAAAAGAGCAACTGAATTTTATGAATCTTTAGATGCAATTAAGCAATTAGAAACTCAATTAGACTCAAATAAATAATTTTCCTTAAAATTAAAACATATTTATTTTTAAATGATTAATTATCAATGTTTTATAATTTAATTATTTTATTTACCCCTGATTTTCCCTGATTTCCCCTATCTAATTTTACCATGTTGACAACAAGAAGCCAAAGTACAAGGCATTGTTTAATGTAACAGTAAATGACATGGAAATTAAGATATTAAAACAAAAGCCACTTTGGCAAATGACTGGAGAAGAATTTCTTTTCCTTCAAAACGACTCCCGCCAACCAAATTTAGAACCTAATGTATCTGTTAAAGAAGATAAAAGGTATGTCTATGGTATCAAAGGACTAGCAATGCTCTTTGGATGTAGCAAACCAACTGCAAATCGTATAAAACAGAGTAAAAAAATTGACCTTGCTATCACACAAATTGGCCGTAAAATTATTGTGGATGCTAGTCTTGCTCTTGAATTGGCAGGGAGGAAATCAGGAGGAAGGAGATAAGTTTATAAACAAGAAAGACAAGTTTAGAATAAAATTTCCATGCTTGTCTTTCTTGTTTGTTACAAAACAAAAAAGCGTTTAGACTTCCAATCCAAAAACGCTTTTTAATTTTTTTAATCTGGAATACTCTGCAAATATAGAGTACTTCCGCAATATCTTTTAATGTTATGGAAAAAAATTTAAGTTCAGAAGATTTATATCATTCTGAAACAGTTTCAAATACAATATATGATAAAATAATGAAGTATGTAGATTATAAGTATCGAATCCGATTTAACACAATTTCTCTTGATTATGAAATAAATATCATTGGAAATTCTAATTGGGAGTCTCTAAATTTATACTCATTACTTATTGAATTAAATAAGAATAATGTGGAAACTAATTATCAAAAGTTAGAAATTTTAATTAAATCAAATTTGATTGAACGATATGACCCAATTAAAGAATATTATTTAGAATTACCGAAATGGGATTTGAAAGTAGATTATATTGGAAATTTAGCTGCACATATCGAAACCGATGATAATATTGCTTTCACTAACCATTTTACAAAATGGTTAGCTCGAGCAGTAATTTGTGCTCTTAATAAAGAAAAGATAAATAAGCACTGTCTAGTACTTGCAAATGGTGACCAGCATAGTGGTAAATCAACATTTATTCAATATTTAATGCCCAAAAAAATCTCTAATTATATAGCTGAAGATATTGGAATGGATAGAGATTCAAGAGTTAAAATGTGCAAAAATTTGATAATTAACCTTGAAGAATTGTCTGTTATTGGTAAAACCGAAGTGAACTATCTTAAATCACTAATTTCAAAAGTTTTTATTAATGAACGTTTACCTTATGAACGTCGCGCTGAAAATCTCCCCCGAATCTGCTCATTTATCGGCAGTACAAATATGGTAGATTTTCTTAAAGATGAGACAGGAAGTGTGAGATGGATTATTTTTGATGTTATTGGAAGAATTAATTTCGATTATTCTAAAACTATTGATATTGATAATGTTTGGGCTCAAGCCTATTATCTAGCCTATTTTGATGTAGATTTTGAACCAGAACTCACACCTGAAGATATTATCGAAAATGAAAAAAGAAATGAGAAATATACTTCTTTAACTATCGAGCAGGAAGTAATTATAAAATACTTCGAAAAAACCGATGAACTTACCTATTTCTATACATCTACCGATGTTATGACTAAACTACTTCCTTTAGGATTGAAATTAAGTCGCGAAAAGTTAGGTAAAGCATTATCAGGATATAGGTTCATGAGATTAAAACATCCAAAAAAACAAGTTTACGGGTATTTGGCAAAACCAAAATTCGAAGCAAACCCATTTGATTTTAAAAATTAATAAACTACTTACCTACTTACCTTAACCCCTCCAAAATAAGACTTGAGGTTAGGTAAGTTGTGTTTTTTATGTCTTACCTAACTTACCTAACATTATAATAAAATGAAGGGAGTAGGTAGGATAGGTAAGAATTAGGTAGGTAACATTAGGCTGTTAAGTATTATGAATACAGATTAGGTAATTAGGTAGGTGAAAAACTATAATAATGTATTAATTTATTTTTTATCCCCTTTTGTTTTTTTAACGGAGAGCAAATTATTATAAAAAATGAACAAAAGGGTGTAAAAAAATAAAAGTTTTAATTAACTAAAAAGTTAATTAATTAAAAAACACAAAAACACAATAACATGTTATTGTGTTAATATGTTAACATATACATTAATACATATATTAAAACACAATAACACATTAATGTATTAATACATTAATACAATAACACATATATTAAAATACATTTTTTTCAAAATCATTTACCTGTTTTTACAAATTTGCAATTCTTGAAATTTATTTCTGGCTATTTCTTTCAAATTTAAAACCTATTAAATATAAGGTCAATGAATTTATCATCAATTAATGTATTTACTTAAATGATTAAATAATTAAATAATTTTAAAGCAAGGTATGTTAGGATATATATCGAAACTTAAAAACTAACGTTTTGAGTTTCGATATATCCTAACCCTTGCCCTGCGGGACTGAAAACCTCCGAAGTCGGTTTTCTTAAATGACTATATTATAAATATAAAATGAAGTATAATTATGGCACGATATAACAAAGGCGGAAGACCTGAAACAGAAAATAAAAGAGAAGTAAAAAAATTAATTTTATTTACTACAGAAGAATTTGAACTCTTAAAAATCAAGTATTCGGAATCAAAAACATATCATAATTTAAGTGATATGATTAGAGATATTCTACTAAAAAACGAATATAAAGTATTAACAACGGACCAGAAATTGTTGGTTGAAACTAGCTTTTTAATCGGTTTTGTTAAAAAAGTTGGAGTAAATTTCAACCAACTTTTAAGGCATTTTAATCAAAAAAAACTTGATAGTTTTTCAACTTTTGAAAAAGATGCTGTTATTTTCAATCTTCAAGAAATAAAAAAATCTTATGATTTAATCCTTACTTTTTTTAATAAAGAACAAAAATGATCGCAAATATTACCACAGGAAATAATGTTTATAATATGGTTAATTACAATCATAAGAAAGAAAATGAAGAGTTTGATGGAGAAAAAAAAGGTTTACTTCTAGGAGTTAATAATATATCTTTTAATGATTTTAAAACTATTATTGAAACAATAAGTATAAGTAATAATAGAAATTTAAATGTATCAAAACCCAATTTACACATTAGTATAAGTTTTCATAAAGAAGATATTTTAGACAATGAAACTATTTATAAAATAGGCGAGGAGTATATGCGAAAAATGGGATATTCAGATCAACCATATGCTATTTATAGGCATTTTGATAAAGAGCATCCCCATATACATATTGTTTCCTCTCAAATTGATATGCTTGGAAAATTTATTCGTCAAAAAGAAGTTGTAAATGGAAAGACAAAATACAAGAAAAATTATTTTGTGAGTCAAAAAATTAGTCGAGAACTTGAAGATACATATCAAATAACAAAGGCTGATGAGAAAAAAGAAAATTTTGATAATATTGATTTATCAACAGCTATCAATGAACATTTAGAACATGGCAAGCATAGTTTAGCTGCTATAATGAGAAAAATTATATACGAAGTTCTTGATAAAAAACCGTTAGATGAAAATCAATTTGATAAATTATTGGAGGAATACCAGTTAAGAAGAATTGTTATCTATGATAAAAACAACAAGCCAACTGGGAATTATTTTGATTTGTGTTCTTTTGAAAATCTTGAAAATGAAAACACAGTTCAAAATAGTTCCCATCGATTAAATGGTTCAGATTTAAGTAGTCTTTTGTCAGTAGACAACTTACATGATACTATCTTAAATTTTAAACTTGAAAAAGAAAATGGATTAAAAAACATGATGGGGCGTGTTTATTCTGTAATTAATCCCATTGAGGCTAATTTTGAAGCTATTGGTGTCACTAGAAGGTTAAGTGATCTAATAGTTGATTTTAAGAAAAAAGGAATCGAAATACAGGTAAAAAGAAGCCAAACAGGAAATAATCCAAATGCAATTTATGGATTGCTTTTTAAAAGCTTAGATATCGAACATATTTATTCAGCTTCGGAATTAAGAATTAAAACCATAAATCTTCTAAAAGTAATTGAAGATGATTTAAAAATGTTTCCAAAAGAAGCAGTAGGGTTTGATTTTTCTAAATTGGATTCTATTCCAAAAATTGAATATGTCAAAAAAAATAATAATTCAAAAAATCTGTTTATGGAAGCTTCTTTTCAAAAAGACAATTGCAGTAATTCCTTATCGCTTATTCTCGACATGTTTTCATCGATTTCGACACCAACACAAGCACTAACACAAAATGAAAAAAAAAGAGTTCAAAAAAGGAAGAGGAGAAGATTATAAAAAACTTTAATCTCTTTGAATTTAAAAGATAAATGAGAATCTTAAAATTCATCAGGCACAGAAAGCAATGTTAGTTTTACATAATAACTATCAATTTTTTCAATTAAAAATTCTCTAGAAAGTCTGAAATCATTCCAAACATCCTGGTCTAACAAATATTTAAAAAGAGCATCCTTTTCTATTTCAGTTGGGTGAATAAGACGAATTTGTTTTGTAATACAATACATTTCATATTCGTTTAACCTAGCTGCGAGATAATCTGAAGCAAATTTTTGTACGTTTAAATTCTCCATAATTTGCTATTTTAGTTATTGGAATATTTTATAGATATAATTTCCTCTTCGATTGATTCATATTGTGGCAATTCTATATTTCCAGTTAGTAAATAATTTTCTGATTGAGAGGGTTCTGTTATGTTCCCTTGAAAACATTTTAAAATAAACGTGTTGTTTTTTTTATCCATAACTAAAACATTTATTCTTTCCATATACGAATCATGTAAAGTTTCAAGAAGTTCTTTACTTGAAATAGAGCTGGCATCTATTACTCTTAATTTTGTTTCTTTAATATTTCTCATTTTTAAAATTTGACAATTAGTACTCCAACAAAGTTATATTAATTTAACCGATTTTAACTTACAATTTTATTTTATTTTTTTTATGATAATAAGGGATATTTGAAAAAAAATAACATGCTTTAATGTAATTTGAAAAAGCACTCATTATATATTCCTCACAATTTATCTTTTTTAGCCAATTTTATTCTGTTGAATTAAAAATATTGACTTTTAGTTAATGTTAGTTTGATTTTAATCAAAAGAATTCTTCGAGGCTCTGCCTCGGGGTAATTCATTGAGCATTTTTTTTGAATAACACTACAACAAAATAAATTTTCATATTTCATTATTTTGCGTACATTTGCATCAGAAACGAATAACATTACAAAAGCAATCAAATGCAGGTCAAGATAAAAGAAATAGCAAATATTCAGTTCGGTTATTACGGACAACCTAGTAAAGGCGGTACTATTCCGTATTTACAAGCCAAGCATTTCAATGAATTTGGTCAATATATTGGGGAGAATGACACCTTTTTAGAAAAAGATTCAAAAATAACAACTAATCTATTACAAGATGAAGATATACTTTTTGTGGCAAAAGGGTTTCGTTTTTTTGCAACTTTATATAAAAAAGACTTTGGCAATGCTATCGCATCTTCCATATTTTTTGTTTTAAGACCTGATAAAACTAGAATTATCCCAGCCTACTTGGTTTCGGTTTTAAATCTTCCTAAAAATTTGTTGCATTTTCAACAGTCTGGTGCCGGAAGTACAATTCCATCCATCCGTAAAAATGAACTGGCAGATTTTACATTTAACTTAATAGCATTGGAACAGCAACAAAAAGTAGTAGCGTTACAAGAATTATATTTTAAGGATATTCAAATTACAGACGCATTAATCAAGGAGAAACAAAAACTATTTCAAACAACAATTTCAAAAATCATAAAATAGATTTAAAATGGCTAAAGTAAAAAATGACGCTCCTGGAATGAAAGGGGAAAGAAGTAGAAACGACGATGGACAATTAAGACAAAAAAGAAGTGATACACATATTGGGACTATCGAACAAAAGTATAACATTGATCTAAATGTAAGAAGTGATATGCATTTAGGCACCTATTTAGAAAAAAACGATATTGCTTCATTAAATGATTTAGTAAATAATAATAAAAAATAATAGCTTCATAAAACAATCAATATGGCAGAGAATATAATTACACAAAGAGACATCAACAATATAGTTTGGAAAGCCTGTGACACTTTACGCCCTGTAATGGGAAGCGAGCAATACAAAGATTATATACTTACATTATTGTTTATAAAATACCTTTCCGATGTATGGAAAGACAAAGTGGAGCAATACCGCATTAAATACCCTGATAATGAAGAAATGGTACAACGCCAATTGCAAAGAGAGCGGTTTATATTGCCAGAAATAAGCAATTTCGATTACCTATATCAAAACCGTAGTGAGCCAAATATCGGTGAAATTATCGATCTAGGATTGACAGCTTTAGAGGATGCCAACCGTTCTAAATTGGCAATGGTATTCCGTAGTATTTCTTTCAATTCCGAAACGGTGTTTGGTCAAACCAAGCAGCGTAACGTCATTATGAAAAACTTATTGGTCGATTTCTCGGCACTAGATTTACAACCCTCCCATTTAGAAGGCAACGATATCATTGGCGACAGCTACGAATTTCTAATCTCGAAGTTTGCTGGGGAAAGTGGCAAAAAGTCTGGCGAGTTTTATACGCCAAGCGAAATAAGTACATTATTGGCAAAATTAGTTGACCCACAACCCGGAAATAGAATTTGTGATCCAACTTGTGGTTCGGGTTCTTTATTGATAAAAGTGGCTAACGAAGTGGAGGGGAAAAACTATTCGCTTTACGGTCAGGAAAACAATGGAAGTACTTGGGCTTTGTGTCGAATGAATATGTTTTTGCACGAACAAGACAGTGCCACAATTGAATGGGGCGATACCATCAACAACCCAAAGCTATTGGAGAAAGACAAGCTAATGAAGTTTCATATCGTCGTGGCAAATCCACCTTTCAGTTTAGACAAATGGGGTGCCGACACAGCAGCATCCGACCAGTTCAAGCGTTTCCATAGAGGAGTTCCTCCAAAAAGCAAAGGGGATTATGCTTTTATCAGTCATATGATAGAAACTACTTATGAAGATGTGGGCAAAGTGGGTGTAATTGTGCCACACGGCGTTTTGTTTCGTAGCAGTAGCGAAGGACAAATTCGGAAACAATTAATCGATGAAAATTTATTGGAAGCTGTTATTGGTTTACCTGCCAACCTGTTTTTTGGCACAGGAATTCCGGCAGCCATATTGATTTTCAATAGAGGAAAAGGAGCAAATAAAGACATTTTGTTTATTGATGCCAGTCGTGAATTCGAAAGCGGGAAAAACCAAAATAAATTCAGAGATAGTGATATTGAACATATTGTTACAGCTTTCAAGGCATTCAAAGCAGCTGCGCCATTAACCACTGAAAAAGGGGCTGTTATAGAAGACAAATACAGTTATCGTGCTACTATCGCTGATATTATTGAAAACGATTACAACCTGAATATTCCTCGTTATGTAGATACGTTTGAAGAAGAAGAGGAAGTAGATATTAAGGCTACGCATCTAAAGATAACAGAACTAAAAAGCCAACTTACCGAAGTAGAAAACCAAATGGAAAACTACTTAAAAGAGTTGGATTTAATCTAAAGCGTCAGTTCGAGTGTTTTTTGTGAAGTGAAACGGAACACAAAATGTATCGAGAACCTTTTAAATAATAATTTATAATAATCAATTTTTATGCAACCCAGCAAAATACAATATGTATCCGACCTTCATTTAGAATTCCCTAAAAACAAGGAATTTATAAAAGCCAATCCCTTATTACCTAGTGGTGATATATTGATATTGGCGGGTGATATTGTGCCTTTTGCCGTGATGGACAAACACCAAGATTTCTTTAGTTACTTATCCGACAATTTTCAAATGACCTATTGGATTCCCGGCAATCACGAATACTATTATTTTGATGCTGCTGACAAATCGGGTGTGCTATGGGAAGAAATTAGGACTAATGTTGTTTTGCTAAACAATAAGGTGGTCCAGCTTCAAGACACCAAATTGATTTTTTCTACACTATGGTCCAAAATTAGTCCAGCCAATCAGTGGAATGTGGAAAGAGGGCTTAGCGATTTTCACGTGATTAAATACAAGGGCAACCGACTGACTTCAGAAGTGTACAACCAGCTGCACGCGGACAGCATCAACTTTATCAATCAGGAACTACAATTGGAAAATCAAGGAAAAACGGTAGTGGTGACCCATCACGTTCCCACATTTATGAATTACCCTGAGATATATAAAGGAAGTAAAATAAATGAGGGTTTTGCAGTGGAACTTTTCGATACTATTGAAGCTTCTGCTGTTGACTATTGGATTTATGGACACAGTCACTACAACACGGCAGATTTTAAAATTGGCAATACACAAATGCTGACAAATCAACTAGGTTATATACATCACGAGGAAAACCTGCTTTTTAATCCTGATAAACACATAATAATTTGACATATAACATAATAAAGTTATATTTGCACAATAAAGTTAATCACTTTATTACTAATTTTTAACTTTATTAAAAGAGATATTATGAAAAAAGCTATTAATTACATCAACGAAACACTGGGCACGAATGCTTTAGAAAACCAAAACTCAAATTACTTTTTGGGCAATTTACCTTTGTACCTTTCCCAAACATATAAAGTATTTGATACCATTCTTTTCGATAAAAACATAGTCTTAGTAGAGCAAGCCAGTGAAGACAATTTTAGTATTTTACAAACAGAGAAACATTTGCAATTAATCAGAAGTGCTATAGGTAAAACTGTTGTTTTGGTTTTAGAAAATCTGCAATCCTACGATAGAAAACGATTAATTGAAAAAGGAATAAACTTTATTGTACCGGGTAAACAGCTTTTTTTGCCAGACCTATTTATCAATTTAAGCGAAAATTATACAAGAGCAAAAACAAAACAAAAAAACAAAAACTTGATGCCTTCCTCCCAGTTTTTGTTGCTATATCATATTATTCACGGCAATACTAATTGGAATATGGAAGAACATTCATTCAAAGAAATTGCCAAAAAATTAGAGTACACACCTATGGCGGTTTCTTATGCTGTTGAAGATTTAATGCAAAATGAACTAATTGAAGTAAGTGGTGAAAAGGAGAAATACATCAAATTTAAGTTCGAAAGAAAAGAATTATGGCGCAGAGCAGAAGAGCAAAATCTCCTAACAAGTCCGGTACTAAAAACAGTCTATGTTGATGACTTGACTGGCAATGTTTCTATGCTAAGAACAAATGCTTCAGCACTTCCGGAATATACAAGCCTAAATCCAAGCAAACAACACTACTATGCTATCGAAAAAAGCGCCTTTTATTTCTTGCAAAAAAACAACGGCTTAATTAATGCCAACACTCGAGAAGGAAAATATGCTATTGAAGTATGGAAATACAACCCGAGAACTTTAGCCGCTGAAATGCCAAATCATCAATCAGTAGTAGATCCATTGTCTTTATACCTAAGTCTAAAAGACAATCACGACGAAAGAGTAGAAATGGCTTTAGAACAAATAATAGAAAAAATGATATGGTAGTAGGATTAGATACATTTAGCGCACATTTCAAGGATTTCAAAGACAGTTACATCATCATTGGCGGAACCGCTTGTGATATCATTATCGAAGAAGCAGGGTTTACGCCTCGAGCTACTGATGATATTGATATCATATTAATCGTAGAGGCCTTGTCACCAGAATTTGTTGTTCAATTTTGGGAATTCATCAAACAAGGGCAGTATGCCATTCAACAAAAAAACCAAGAGGAAAGAAACTGCTATCGTTTTGCTGAACCAGCTACTCTGGGTTTCCCAAAACAACTAGAATTGTTTTGCAAAGTGCCCGATGTGATTGATGCCAACGAAGGAGCCCATCTTACCCCTATTCCTGTCGAAGAAGGATTATCTAGTTTGTCGGCTATTCTTTTGGATGAAGAATATTATGCCTATACCCTTAAAAATAGCGAACAAAAAGGCGATGTTCATTTCGCATTGCCGCACACGCTAATATGCCTCAAAGCTTTTGCTTTTTTGAACAACACCGAGAGAAAGGCAAGTGGTCAAGCTGTTCAGTCTGTAAATATAAAAAAGCACAAATACGATGTGTTCAGAATGGTCTTGATGCTGAATGCAAATGACGTATTCGAAACACCCGAAACTATAAAAGCCGATTTGCAAAAGTTTGCTGATCTGGTGAAAAACGAATTACCGAATCCTGCCATTTTCAAGGACAATGGATTTGGTGTTTGGGATATGCAGGAAATTTTCAATCGTTTTGTGAAACTTTTCCAATTAACGGAATAAAATAAATGAAGAAATAAAATAACTAATTACAAAACCAACCAAAATAGCTTTCCAATTAGATTGCTACAACAAAGAAAACAACCAAATATGATAGGAACTCAAACAACATCGGTAAATAGAATATTAGAAGAAATTGGAGTAGCATTAGATTTAACCGAAGATCAATATAGATTAGTTGAACAAAGGTATAAAGCTGTTGGAGACCATCTTTGTAAGGACACTTCATTATTGAAAGATTATGGACCGGATGTTATGCCTCAAGGTTCATTTCTTTTAGGTACAATGATAAAACCTATAATGGCGGATGATGAATTAGACGTTGATATTGTTTGCAGATTAAAAGGAAAGCACGACAGTTGGGCACAAGTTCATTTAAAACAAGAAGTCAAAAAACAAGTTGAACAAGATGAGCGTTATAAACAAATGCTTAATAAAAAGGAAGGAAAAAGATGTTGGAGAATTGATTATGCAGAAGACACCAAATTTCATTTAGACATTCTTCCAGCAATTGTAAGCCAGGATCACTTTACTTTAATGGAGAAACAGTATGTAAATTTAAGTCAAACGGATTTAGATAACTTGGCTGTTAGAATTACTGATAATACTCTTGACAATTACCATCACGATAAAATAACTCAAAATTGGCTAAAAAGCAATCCTTTTGGTTATGCTGCTTGGTTTAACGATAGGAAAAAAACGGCATATAATAGAACCATATTACTAAAAGAAAGTGTCAAACCATTACCTAAATTCCAATCAAAAAAAGAACCATTACAGAGAGTTGTCCAAATTCTAAAAAGACATAGAGATATTATGTTTGGT
>NZ_JAQTPQ010000069.1:13984-15080 GCF_028712645.1 Flavobacterium sp.
ATGTTTGGTAGCGACGACGATAAACCAATTTCAATAATTATAACAACTCTTGCTGCAAGGTCTTACAATCAAGAAGAAAATATTGTTGACGCTTTATTGAATATTTTAGCTACAATGAAAAGCCATATTAAATATCCATATAGTCATATTCACGGAAAGCAAATTGCTATTATTGAAAATCCAATAAATCCAGAAGAGAATTTTGCGGATAAATGGCTTGATAACCCTAATAAAGAGGATAATTTTGATATGTGGCTTGCCAAAGCGCAGGCAGATTTTGAAGTTTTGCGTAATGCTGATTTCACTCAAATTTATAGAATATTGAAATCAATTATTGGAACAAATACAATAAATGAGGCATACAATAAAGCAGATGCGGTATCTTTTATTAATGAGAGTTATTTACCCGCAACTTTTGATAAAAGATTATTTGAAGTAGGACATCGCAGAAGACCTGAATGGAATTTGAGATTAAATTACAATGTTGAAATTCACGGAAATTATAGACAAGGAAAACAAGTAAAATCTATAACAGCAAATAATACTATTCCTAAATATTGTGATATTTATTTTGTTGCTAGTTCCAACGTTCCAAAACCTTTCGATGTATATTGGCAAGTGGTAAATACTGGTGAAGAAGCAAGAACAAATGAAGGTTTGCGAGGAGAAATTTTTCATTCTAAAACTGCTGGTAAAGGTGGATTAAACCAAAAAGAACGTTCTCAATTTTCTGGCACACATTGGATTGAATGTTTTATTGTAAAAGATGGAATATGTGTTGCAAAAAGCAATGAATTTTTAGTAAATATCCAATAAGGAATTGCATTATGACCAAAAAACTTCAAGACCTATATTCATTCCTTAACGAGAACAGAAGCTATAATCAGCCCATTCAAATTGGCGCTTACAAAATGGCGATGATGTCCTATGACACTACTTTCGACAAAGTATATGCATTGCTGTATAGTGTACTCAACTCGCAATCACAGTTAAAAATGAATAAGTCGGCAGTTTTTTTTCAAAGAATTGCAGCTAATAAAACCAACTTAAACTCATTTTCCAATTTCCTAAAAACAATTGGTGCAAATGATAAAAC
>NZ_JAQTPQ010000070.1 GCF_028712645.1 Flavobacterium sp.
CCATCAGGACCAAATAGTCCACGGATATGAGTACCACCATCTTCTTTTGATTCGAATTCCAAATGCAAATGGGGCGACCCATATTCCTTTTTGGCATCAGGCATATTCATCCAAATATAATTGTGATTGATTTTTAGATGACAATCTTCGGTACAATTGATTTTAAAATTTTCGAATTTTTGGAGCACTGAATCTGTGTTTTCTTCAATGTCTTTATAAAAACGGAGGCGAAGTCTAATTTCATTATTGGCATCCATAACAGTGTGTTTTCGGTTGGAAAGTATTAATAGCATTGCAAAATAGTAAAAAAATTGATAGTATGGGATTTAACACTACCTTTGCAAAAAATTAAAATACTGCATTTTGGATTTATAAGTATTAGAAATTTAGGAAACTAGATTCTGAAATTTGAAATTTGAAATCTAAAATTTACAAAAATGAATAATATTGTTGCGATAGTAGGAAGACCTAATGTAGGGAAATCAACCCTTTTTAATAGGCTGATACAAAGAAGAGAGGCTATTGTAGATTCGGTTTCTGGAGTTACCAGAGATAGAAATTATGGTAAAAGCGAATGGAATGGAAAAGAATTTTCGGTAATAGATACGGGTGGATATGTTCGTGGATCGGATGATGTTTTCGAGGGAGAAATCCGTAAACAAGTAGAATTGGCAATTGACGAAGCTGACGTAATTATTTTTGTAGTAGATGTTGAAGAAGGTATTACACCAATGGATGATATCGTTGCCAGACTTTTGCGTAAAGTAAAAAAACCAGTTTTACTTGCTGTAAATAAGGTTGATAATGCTATGCGAGAAAAAGATGCTCTTGAGTTTTACAACCTTGGTTTAGGTGAATTTTTCACTTTTGCTAGTATTTCAGGAAGCGGAACGGGAGATTTATTAGATGCAGTTATTGAAGCTTTTCCTATAAAACCAGAGCCAGTACAAGAAGAAGTTGTTTTGCCACGTTTTGCTGTTGTTGGTCGCCCAAATGCTGGGAAATCAAGCTTCATCAATGCCTTGATTGGTAAAGATAGATTTATGGTTACCGACATTGCAGGGACTACTCGTGATGCTATTGATACCAAATTTGATCGTTTTGGATTCGAATTTAATCTAGTTGATACTGCGGGAATTCGTCGTAAAGCGAAAGTGAAAGAAGATTTAGAATTTTATTCAGTAATGCGTTCTGTTCGCGCCATTGAACACGCCGATATTTGTATCTTGATTATTGATGCGACTCGCGGATTTGAAGGGCAAGACCAAAGCATTTTTTGGTTGGCCGAAAAAAACCGAAAAGGAGTAGTGATTTTAGTAAACAAATGGGATTTGGTAGAAAAAGATACGATGTCAACACGTGATTACGAAGCTAAAATCAGAGAAGAATTAATGCCATTTACAGATGTGCCTATTCTTTTTGTTTCGGCATTGACAAAACAACGTTTGTTAAAAGCATTGGAAGCTACAGTTCAGGTTTTCGAAAACAGAAAACAACGTATTGCGACTTCAAAATTCAACGAATATATGTTGAAAGTAATCGAAGCTTATCCACCACCAGCGACAAAAGGGAAATATGTAAAAATCAAATATTGTATGCAGTTGCCAACATTGACGCCACAGTTTGTGTTTTTTGCTAATATGCCGCAATATGTTAAAGAACCTTACAAACGTTACCTTGAAAACAAAATTCGTGATAACTGGGATTTTTCAGGTGTTCCAATTGATATTTATATTAGAGAGAAATAATTGAAAAAATTATTTGTAAGTTTGTTCGAATAATTATTTTAAAATAAATGAAATATGAATTACAACTTATCATTTCAGGAAAGGGCCAAGTTAAGTATGGAGCAATTATCCAAGCAGCAGCCAGTTACCTTAAAAGAAGCCAAAGCACAAGTGGTTTGGTTAAAGAAAATAAGTATTTCAAGAAACAAGAAACAGACCGCTTAATTCTGTATATTGAAAATAATGCCCTTTGGTTTTCGGATGTCAATATAGAAAATTATGTTTCTGAAGGGGCAGAACAAAAAGTCTATCTAAAAGATGGCAAGACTGTAATCAAGTTAAATGACGCCATTTTTTATAATTCCTAGATAGATTATTTTAATAATTTGTTACTCAACAATTATTTTTTCCCCGACACAGCTTATCAATTATTAGGTTTTTACAAAGACAATGAAGTTTTATATGCTGTTGTACAGCAACCTTTTGTTAAAGCAACAGAGAAAACGGATTTGACTATTGTCAAAAAGTTTATGCTTAAGAATGGTTTTATTAATACTCGTAATGATGATTACTTTAATCCAGAATTAGGTATTATTTTAGAAGATCTTCACGATGAAAATGTTTTAACCGAAAACGGGATTTTACAATTTATAGATACTGTTTTTTATTTAACAGATAATTTTTTTAAAGTTAACAATAAAACCTCCGAAAAATGAAATCAATAAACGGCAAAGTAGTTTGGATTACGGGGGCTTCAAGCGGAATAGGAGAGGCATTGGCTTATGAATTGTCTCGGAAAAACTGTAAATTGATACTTTCGGCACGAAATGTTGAAGCTTTAGAACTTGTAAAATCAAAATGTGTAACTACCGAAGTTGTGGTTTTGCCTTTCAACTTGGCTGATTTTGACAATGCTAAAAATAATGCTCAAAAAGCCGTTGCTGCCTTTGGAAAAATAGACATTCTCGTCAACAACGGCGGAGTTAGTCAGCGTTCTCTTATAGTTGAAACTGATTTTGAAGTTGATAAAAAGCTCATCGAAGTCGATTATTTGGGGACTGTTGCTTTGACTAAAGCTTTGCTTCCTCATTTCATCAAAAATCAAAGCGGTCATTTTGTAACTATTACAAGTATTATGGGGAAATTTGGTTCGCCTTATCGTTCTGGTTATTGTGGAGCAAAACACGCTCTGCATGGTTTCTTTGATGTATTAAGAATGGAACATTATAAAGATTTTTTGAACGTAACACTTATTTGTCCTGGATTTGTACAAACTAATGTGGCTAAAAATGCTTTAATTGGAAATGGCTCTAGTCAAAATCAAGAAGATGATGCTACTAAAAATGGAATGCCAGTTGCTGTCTTTGCTAAGAAATTTGTAAAAGCAGTAGAATCTGAAAAATTCGAAGTTTATATTGGAGGTAAAGAAGTTTTAGGAGTTTATTTGAAACGATTTTTTCCGAAGTTTTTGCATTATTTTGTTTTAAGAAGCAAAGTGAGGTAATTTTTTTTGATTTTTAAATAAAAAATCCCAATTCAAGAAAAATCTAAATTGAGATTTTTTATTGCATATTACACCTAACTCAAGAAACCTTTCACATAATCTTTGGTTAATTTTTCTTTGGGATTCAAAAGTACTTCTTCCGTTGGGCCAAACTCAATGATTTCTCCCATATAAACAAAACCGACATAGTCGGAAACCCGGCGGGCCTGACGCAAAATGTGCGTAACCAAAACAATCGTGTATTTGTCTTTTAGTTGCAAAAACAATTCCTCTATAGCTTGGGTTGAAATGGGATCCAAAGCAGAAGTTGGCTCGTCTCCCAAAATAATCTCGGGTTCGATGGCAAGTCCTCTAGCCAAACACAATCTTTGCTGTTGCCCAATGGAAAGTCGTGTGGCAGGCGACTTTAATCGGTCTTTTACTTCGTCCCAAAGATTAACGCCTCGAAGGTATTTCTCAACAATGGCGTCCAATTCTTTTCTGCTGTGGTTTCCGTGAATTCGCTGACCGTAAGCCACATTGTCATAGATGTTCATCGGCAGGGGAAAAGGTCTTTGCGAGAGCAATCCCATCTTTTTCCTGATATGGGTTACTTCCGCTTTTGGATCGTAGATGTTTTCGCCATCTACCAAAACTTTTCCTTCTACTCGAACATCAGTTTGATTGTCAAGTAATCGGTTCATTGTTTTTAGGAGCGTCGTTTTTCCACAACCCGAAGGGCCAATTAATGAAGTAACTTTCTTGTCTGGAATGTCAAGATTGATATTTTTGAGGATGTGGTTTTCACCAATGTGAACGTTTAAATTTTGTATGCTGATATGAGGTTGAATGATCATATTTTGTTTTTTGAAAGGTTTTTGCTGACTAATTTTGCTGTTATGCTAATGAATAAAACTATGATGGTAAGAACTACCGCCGCAGCATAAGCTCGGTTTTGCACTTCTTGAATAGGACTGCTCAATTGGAAAAATATCGACAATGGTAATGTTGCTGCAGGTTGATCTAATGAAGTTGGAATACTATCAGTAAATCCTGCTGTGAAAAGCACACAAGCCGCATCGCCAATGGCTCTTCCAAACGATAATAATATGGCTGTTACAATTCCCGGAATAGATTGTCTCAACACTATTTTTGCCGTTTCATAACGAGTTCCTCCAAGTGAATAAACGGAGTTTTTCATATCTTCGGGAACGACTCGTATGGCTTCGTCCATGGCTCGGACTAATATGGGAATTATCATTAATGTAACGGTTATAATTCCCGCCAATAGTGAAGTCTTCAATCCCATATAAACCATAATAGCGAATCCAAAAGCACCATAAACAATGGATGGAATACCAAATAAAATATCATAACTCAATCGGGTAATATTGGCTAATAACGAATTATTCTTCGCATAAATATTGATGTAAATCACGATGGGAATACTGACCAAAAGTCCTAGAATTGTTGAGCCAACAGTGATGTAAAGTGAACCAATTATTGCATTTAGAATTCCGCCACCTTTGCCTATGTAAAATCCACCTTCGGGAATTTTGGAAACCATATCCCAATTCAAAGAACCCAAACCTTTTGAAAATATCGTATAGATAATCCAAAACAAAGTACTACTTATTACAACCGTGCTCAATATCATTAAAACTTTAAAAATATTTTCTTCTATTTTTCTCATTTGTTATTTAGTTTAAGTAGTTCTTTTTTCTATTCGGAATAAAATAATTCTCGAAATGGCGTTAAACAAAAAGATGATAATAAATAATAATAATGCGGCAAACATCAACGCCGAATCATACATTGGAATCGACATCATTTCGCCGTAATTATTGGCAATAAGCGCAGGTAAAGGATAACCAGAATCAAAAAGACTATGAGGAACTTGTGCCAAATTTCCGCAGACCATCAGCACTGCAATAGTTTCGCCAAAAGCTCTCGAAATGGCCAAAACCGTGGCAGCAACAATTCCAGCAACCGATTTTCGAAGCAGTACTTTTTTGATGGTTTGCCACTGAGTTGCTCCAACGGATAATGAAGCATCGCGTAATTCTTGAGGAACATTATCGAAAACTTCTATTAAAATGCTTATAATTAAAGGAAAAATCATAATAGCCAAAACAATTCCCCCTGCTAAAACAGAATATCCAGTAGTAAATTCTACGAAATGTGGCGCTATATAATCTTGAATTATGGGAACAATTACTAAAACTCCCCAAACTCCAAATAGAACAGGCGGAATTCCCGATAATAATTCTATCAAAGGCAAGACTAATTTCCGAACACGATGATGCGCATATTCCGAAAGGTAAATTGCTGTAAGAAGTGACAGAGGCAAAGCAATCACAATAGAAATTACAGTTACCCAAAGTGTTCCCATTATAAAAGGATAAAACCCAAAAGCTTCCTTAAAAGGTTTCCATTCCGAAGAAAAAAGTAAATTCGATAGTGAACTGCTGTTTAAAAGAGGAATTGATTTGTAATACAAACCCAATCCTAGTAGTACTACAGTTGAAATGGAGAAAATGGTCAGTGTAAAAAAGATTTTGCTAAAGAGCTTGTCTTTTAGTAATCGTATGTTTTTCATTTATTGTTTTCCGCAAGGCGGATTATATTTTTTTCGCCACAGATTTAATGGTTTTTAATCTGTGTTAATCTGTGAAATCTGTGGCAAAAAGTATTAATTTTTATTTAACTTTTTCCAATTCTTTGCCTAGTTTTTCTTTAGAAAATTTGATGTAACCTGCTTCAGTAACATATTGTTGTCCAGTGGTTAGGATGTATTTTATGAATTCTTTTACGATAGGATTGCTTGGTTTTCCAACCGTTACATAATACAAATCTCTAGCTGGTGGCGAAGGGTATTTGCCAGCTACAATGGCAGCAATTAATTCATCAACTGTGCCATAAAAATTTTCATCTGGATCTAATTTCCCATTGTTGTTTAAGTCAATTGGTACGGGAACAACACCATTAGTTGCTTTATTCGTTTTCATATCATAGATATATACAATATTGTTAAAACCAATTCCATTTGGATCTCTTTTTACAGCTTGCGCCAATCCTGGGTCTCCAAAAACGGCTACACCAAGTAAATCTTCTTGCTTCTTTCCAAAATATTTCGCCCAAGTTTCGGCAGCTCCAGCCGCATCTGAACGAGTGTAAACGTGAATTGGGGCTTCACTTTTGAAACCTATAGCGTTCCAGGTTTTGTATTTTCCGGTAATAAAAATATTGTTGAAAGCGTCTTTTCGAACGCCTCTTTCATACAGAACTTTTCTATACGGACTGGCTGAACTAATCGTAGGAATTACAGCATCTTTAGTAACGGCAACTGGGAAAGCACCTTTTTTGTTTTCGGCTGCATTCAGGTCACGTGACACCAATCCGATGTCGGTAACTTTTGATAATACATCTGTGATTCCTTTTCCTGCGCCACCAGCTTGAATATCAATTTTAACACCTGGATGAAGTTTTTTAAACTCTTCAGCCCATTTTACAGTTATTGGATACAAAGCAAATGCCCCAGAAATACTGATGTTTCCTTTTAATTCTTGAGCAGCAACTTTTGTTGTGCTTGCATTCACCAATACTAAAAGAAGTACGGCTACTATCGATAATTTATATGTTTTCATATTTATTGTTTTAAGTTTATTAAATTGTTTTTTATTTAGTTTCTCCTCTTCTCCAAAGGAGAGAACCGGGCTGAGGATTTAAAATTTTACTTCTAATTGAGCCACAATTTCATCTTTATTGATGTTGTTTCCTTCCTCAACTTTGTGTTTGTAGTTAAGTTGTACTCTTGCAAATTTTGTAATTATGAAGTTGGCTCCAGCAGTATAGAAAGTGCTAATGTCATTCTTTGGATCATTCTTCGTTTTGTCGAATGTGTCATATTTTACCACTGCTTGTAATTTATTTGGGATAAAGAAATAAGCAGCTTGAGCATACCAACCATTTCGTATAAGGTCTTTTGTTTGTCCATTAGCAACATAAGTGCCTTCTTGCGCTTCTATATATTCTGTACTAAAAGTAAAATCATTATATTTAACAGATAAATCAGCAGCATAACGGATGTGATTTTGATCTTTGGCGGGTGTTCCCCAATTATCGTAACCGTTTGAATAGGAAATTCCAAAATCTAAAAATGAATACGGATGCGTTACCAATCTAGCAACGATGTCCTTGGCTTCATTTTTATCAGCGGCTATATTTATTCCTTGCCCATTGAAATAAGCCAAATAATAGTCTAAAAGAAAACGATTGGATTGGGTTTTGAATAAATTTCCATTTATTTGCACTCCAATATCACGACCACTTTGGTCACCAATGGCGTCTTTAGCTCTACCCGTCAAATCACTGATTTGTGCTCGATCAATTGTTTCAAGAATAGTAGGTAAGGCTGGCCCCTCAAGCCCGAACGGAATTTTGAATTGACCCCCAGTTACCTGAAAATAATCATAAGGCTTGTAGGCAAAATAAGCATCTATTATTTTTGGAGAAATGGCAAAATCAGTCTGCAATCTAAAATCCCATTCAGAGGATAAATTACCTTTTATGTCAAGTCTTACTCTTCTGACATCAAAACCATCTTTTTTTGCAGGTTCTTGCAAGGTTCTATAACGGAAGTCAGCAAAACCACCGATTGATAATTTGCTTTTTGAAATCACATCGAATGTTTTTTGCTTTTCTTTTATTGTTTGTTGCTTGATGGCATAATCAGCACGAACAGAGTCTGCGTCACTTTGATTGACAAGTCCTTTTTGGATTAGTAAATTAAGCACGTCATCAGAGGATTGTGCAGCTGTTATTCCATACGTAAAAATTGAAATAAGGATTAGAAGTATTTTTTTTGTATTCATTTTTGTAAGTATTAATTTTTTAATATGTGGTTATTCATCTTGATTCTGATAGGCATTTGTTTCTGAAACAAAAAATCCCAATAAAATTTCTTATGCCCGAGGGCACATACAAAAAAATCTACACATACATTTGAAATTAAAAATTGACATTAGTTTTTTAATTATATTAATTATACCGAATTTATAGAATTAAAATATAAATTATTTTAGATCCTCTGACTTGTTGCAAATAATTTGATTTCTAAATCCGAGGCAAATATATAATTAATTCTATAAAACAAGTAGAGTTTAAAAAAAATTTTTTTATTTTTTTGCCAATGAAGCAATTGTAATGTTTTCCATAGCGGCTAAAGTTTTTTCTCTAACAGCTATCAATCCCAGTCTTAATAGGCATTCCGACTCGGTTGTGCAGTCAGAACAAGGTTCGTAAAAATTCAAAGAAGCACAGGGAAGAAGTGCAATGGCACCATCGAATAATCGATGAATATCTGCCAAAGTTATCGTGTTTTTGGATTTGATGAGATAATATCCACCCAATTTTCCTTGTTTGCTACTCACAAAATGTCCTCTTTTTAATTCTAATAATATTTGTTCCAAAAACTTTTTAGGAATGTTAGCACCCTCAGCAATATCTATAGTTTTGGCAATATAACCTTCATCTTGTTGGGCTAAATAGAGTAGTGCTTTAAGGGCATATTTGGTTTTTTGTGAAAGCATATATATTATTTTTTTTCTAACAAATTTATTATCAATTGAAATCATTTATCGATTCTACCATCCTCCGCTGCTTCCTCCACCAGAAAATCCTCCTCCTCCGAAGCCGCCACCAAAACCACCACCTCCGAATCCACCTCCTGAAGATCCACCTCCTCCAAAACCGCCACCACCACTGTTTCTACCCAAACTGCTTAGAAGTATTACATCAAGCAAATTTGGTCCGCCTCCAGAATTTCCAGAGTTTCCACCACCATTTTTATTTTTGAAAATTAAGACAAGAATGACTACAACTATAATTATTAGAGGTAAAATTGGGAAATCTTTTCCTTTGGATTGTTTTCGTTCTCCTTTGTATTTGCCTTTGAAAACGTCAAAAAGCGCATCGGCACCTTTGTCTAAACCATTATAATAGCTTCCGGCTTTGAATTCTGGGACAATAATATTCCGGATTATTTCACCACCAATTCCAGCTGTTAGTCTATCTTCAAGTCCATAACCTGGATTGATAGCAATTTTTCTTTCGTCCCTAGCGACTAAAATAACAACTCCATTGTCATCTTTGGCTGTACCACCAATTCCCCAAGTTTGTCCCCATTTTGTCGCTAACAGGCTGACATCTTCACCTTTCAGGCTTTCGATAGTAATAACTACAATTTGAGTTGTGGTCGAATCTGAATATCGGATGAGTTTTTCTTCTAATTGTGATTTTTCGGTTGCACTTAAAACATTGGCATAATCATAAACTGAGGTTTGAAACTTAGGAATTTTTGGAATGGTAAATTGAGCAAAAAGTACCCCGCAATGCAGAAAAAGAAGGGTCGTTAAATATAAGAATAACTTCATTTTTAGATAAGGTAACTTGTCTTTAGTTCTTTTTTCACACTTAATTTTCCACTTCTGACTTCTAACTTCTAACTTCTGACTTATTTTCATTATCCTTTTGATATTTCGTTTGATAATTCATTGATGTCACCTTCTTGGTAAGGAAAGTATTTTTGCAATTGTTCCCCAGCACTTAAAATGCCATCTACAATACCCTGCTTAAAGTTGCCTGCTTTGAATTGTATTGCCATTTTATCTTTGGTTGAATCCCAAAAATCATCAGCTACAACATCATTAATTCCTTTATCACCACAAATCACAAAATTTTTATCGGCTACGGCAAAGTAAAACAAAACTCCGTTTTGGAGTTCAGTAGCATCCATTTTCAATTCATTAAAAACTTCCAAAGCCCTATCATAAGGAACTTTGGAAGTTGTTTTTTCTATATGAACTCTAATCTCGCCAGAAGTTTCTTTTTCAGCCACACGAATAGCTTCAACAATTATTTGTTCTTCTTCTTGGGTTAAAAAATCTTCGACTTTTGACATTGGTAAAATTTTTGAATGAAGATTAACGATTTTTGATTTTAGAAGTTTGTAATTCTGCAATCAAAAATAGTTAATCGAAAATCTGAAATCGTTTTTAGAATTTTACTTCAACAGGTTTTTCTGCTCCAGCAACTGCTTCGAAATATGGTTTTTCTTTAAGTCCGTACATTCCTGCCAAGATATTTCTTGGAAAAGTGTTGATATTATTGTTGTATGGTTTAACAGCCTCATTAAAACGGGTTCTAGCAGTTAGAATTTGATTTTCTGTACTGGCTAGTTCATCCTGTAATTTCATAAAACTTGCATCAGCTTTCAGGTTTGGATATTGTTCAACGCTTACTAGTAATCTAGATAAAGAGGAAGAAACACCAGATTGAGCCGAATTAAATGCAGCCAATTGTTCTGGAGTTACATTAGCGGGGTCAATAGTTACCGAAGTTGCTTTTGCTCTTGCTTCGATTACTGCTGTTAAAGTGCTTTTTTCATGTTCAGCATACCCTTTTACAGTGTTAACTATATTTGGGATAAGATCATTTCTTCGTTGGTAAGAAGTGTTCACATTTCCCCAACTTTCTTTTACGTCTTGTTCAAGTGTCACTGCGTTATTGTAAATTCCAGATGCCCAGCTGTAAATTCCAATAACTACAACAGCTACAATAATCCAAGGTAAAAATTTTTTAAAATCCATTTTTGTTTAATTTAAAGTTAATTGTTTATTTTTTTATTTTCAATCTATATTATTTTTTTTCTATAAGCTAAGATATATATTGGTCCAGCAAATATACCGAAGAATATTAATCCCATTATCCATATATATTTTTCTGTCCCTTCTATTTTAGTAGAACTTGTTATTTCATATATGGACGCAATTATAAAGGCAACCAATGACAAAATTCCAATTGTTATTAGAGAAGTTGCAAATGGCAAGTGCATTATTTTAAATAGTGAACCAAAAATTGTTGAGACAAAGAAAAAAATAAGACTCCAAGGTAAAAATTTTTTAAAATCCATTTGTGTTTAATTTAAGGTTTAGTGTTTATTTTCTGTTTTAAAATCTGCAATCAAAAATCGTTAATCTATAATCAAAAATCTAAAGTTCATTCTTAATATTGGTCAGCTGTACTTTGATGTTTTCTAGTTTGCTGATAATACCAAATTTGTCCAAGGTTTTCTTTTGTCCTTCTTTCAAATGAGTTCTGGCGCCTTCAAGTGTAAAACCTCTCTCTTTTACCAAATGATAAATCAATTGCAGATTTTTTACGTCTTCTGGTGTGAACATTCTATTGCCTTTGGCATTTTTCTTCGGCTTAAGAATATCAAATTCATTATCCCAAAATCGAATGAGTGAAGCATTTACATCAAATGCTTTGGCTACTTCGCCAATGCCGTAATATCTTTTGTCTGGTGGTAATTCTATATGCATTAGTCTAATGATTGGTTTTCTTGGTTGGCTAATTTTGAAATGGCAACATATTCAACCGCCGAAATATTTCCGTAATAAAAATTAAGTGGATTCACCACTTTTCCGTTTTTATGAACTTCATAATGTAAATGTGGTGCTTCACTTCGCCCCGTGCTTCCTACAAATCCTATGATGTCGCCCCGTTTTATTCGTTGTCCAGGTCTGCAGTTGTATTTGCTTAAATGCGCATATAATGTTTCATAACCAAAACCGTGTCGGATTACAATGTGATTTCCAAATCCAGAAGCTCTATTATCGGCTTGGGCAATAATTCCGTCACCAGTTGCAAAAACGGGAGTGCCTGTTTTAGAGGTAAAATCCATTCCTTCGTGCATTTTTCTTGCCTTTGTAAAGGGATCAGACCGATAACCAAAACCTGATGCCATTCTTTTTAAATTCTCGTTTCTCACAGGTTGAATAGCAGGAATCGCAGCTAATAAATTGCTTTTTGCTTTGGCTAATTTCAAAATATAATCCAATGATTTTGATTGAATAGCTAATTCCTTACTTAGAACATCTACTTTTTTTGTGGTATTCAACACTAATTGTGAATTGTTGTACCCTTCTAATGCCTTGTATCTATTGATGTCACTAAAACCAGCTTTTCTTTCTTCATCGGGAATAGGTTCAGCATTAAAATAAACCCGATATAAATTATTGTCCCTATCTTCTATTGCCGAAATAACATCATCCACTTGATCCATTTTATTGTTCAAAACGGCATAATTTAATTTCAGATTTTCAATTTCCCTTGCTTGCAACAATTCTTTTGGTGTTTGAAAATAAGGAGTGTTCAATAAAATTACAAAACCCAAAAATCCAAATAAAGCCGATGCCACTAAAAACAACATAACAACTCCTATTTTCTTTCTCTTTTTTGTTATTATTTTTCGATAGGCTAGATTTTCGGTATCGTAATAATATTTTATTTTCCCCATATTTTAAAATACCCTATTTTTGCACATTGTAAAAAGTTAGTCGAACAAATTTAATAAATGTTTCATTTGTTCAACCCTTTTTTTGATAATAAATATTTTAATGTGCCTTTTCCAGCTATTCGTTTCAAACAAGGTTCACCGAACTCAAATTAAAATGAAAGTAGTGAGAAGTAATCTTTTCTTTTTTAAAGGAAAAAAGAAAAGGATTTTCACTGTTATCTGGGGCAAAAAACAACTAAATAATTCAAAAAAACTTTGTGCCTTAGTGCCTTAGTGGCAAATAAAATAAAAATGAAATCACAAGACGTACGCAAACAATTTTTAGATTTTTTCGAAAGCAAAGCACACTTAATTGTTCCATCTGCTCCAATAGTGCTCAAAGATGATCCTACTCTGATGTTCAATAACTCGGGAATGGCGCAGTTCAAGGAGTATTTTTTAGGTAATGGAACTCCAAAAAGCCAAAGAATTGCCGATACACAAAAATGTCTTCGCGTTTCAGGGAAACACAACGATTTAGAGGAAGTAGGGATTGATACCTATCATCATACCATGTTCGAGATGTTGGGTAACTGGTCTTTTGGAGATTATTTTAAAAAGGAAGCCATCAATTGGGCTTGGGAATTATTGACTGAAGTATATAAAATTCCAAAAGATATTCTCTATGTTTCTGTTTTCGAAGGAAACCCAGCAGAAAATGTTCCGTTCGATCAGGAAGCTTATGATATCTGGAAAACTTTAATTTCTGAAGACCGAATTATTCTTGGAAACAAAAAAGATAATTTCTGGGAAATGGGAGATCAAGGACCTTGTGGACCTTGTTCTGAAATTCACGTAGACATTCGTTCTGTCGAAGAAAAAGCCTTGGTTTCAGGAAAATCTTTAGTAAACAATGACCATCCTCACGTGGTGGAAATCTGGAACAATGTATTTATGGAATTCAATCGTAAAGCCGATGGTTCACTCGAAAAATTACCAGCTCAACACGTCGATACAGGAATGGGTTTCGAAAGACTTTGTATGGTTTTACAAGGTGTTCAGTCGAATTATGATACGGATGTTTTTACGCCAATCATTCAACATATCGAGAAAATTACTGGCTCCAACTATACAATTAAAGCAAAAAACGAAGCCGAAGAAAAAATCAATATTGCCATTCGTGTGATTGCAGATCACGTTCGTGCTGTGGCATTCGCTATTGCCGACGGGCAATTGCCGTCAAATACTGGAGCTGGTTATGTGATTCGCCGAATTTTGCGTCGTGCCATTCGTTACGGATTTACCTTTTTGAATACGAAAGAAGCTTTTATTTATCAATTGGTTGAAACTTTAAGTAGCCAAATGGGGAGTTCTTTTCCAGAGATTATTTCTCAGAAAAATTTGGTTATGAATGTGATTCGTGAGGAAGAAAATTCCTTTTTGAGAACCTTGGATCAAGGTTTACAACTGCTTGAAAACGTAATCAAATCAACTGAAGGGAAAACAGTTTCAGGTCAAAAAGCATTCGAATTGTATGATACTTTTGGATTCCCAATTGATTTAACCGCCTTGATTTTAAGAGAACGAGGATTAGAATTAGACGAAGCGGGTTTTGACAAAGCAATGCTCGAACAAAAAACACGTTCCCGTGCTGCATCTGAAGTTTCTACCGAAGACTGGGTTGTTTTAATTCCGAGAAATGTGGAAACATTCGTGGGTTATGACCAAGGTGAAAACGAGGTGAAAATTACGCGTTATAGAAAAATTGATTCTAAAAAAGATGGAATTCTTTATCAAATAGTTTTAGATAAAACGCCATTTTATGCAGAAGGTGGTGGACAAGTTGGCGATAAAGGAATCCTCACCCCAGCCCTCTCCGAAGGAAAGGGAGTTATTGAAATTATAGACACAAAAAAAGAAAATAACTTGATTTTGCATTTCGCAAAAAAATTACCAGAAAATCTAAATGGAAGTTTTGTTGCCAAAGTAAATCAGGATTTAAGGCAATTATCTTCCAGAAATCACTCGGCTACGCATTTGATGCACCAAGCTTTGCGTTCTATTCTTGGAACTCACGTGGAGCAAAAAGGATCACTGGTAAACCCGAATTATTTGCGTTTCGACTTTTCGCATTTTGCAAAAATGACTGATGCTGAATTAAAGCAAGTCGAAGATTTTGTAAATGCTCGAATTCAAGAGCAGTTGCCATTGATTGAAAGAAGAAGTATTCCTATTCAGCAAGCATTAGACGAAGGTGCAATGGCTTTGTTTGGAGAAAAATATGGAGATACAGTTCGTGCCATTAAATTTGGGAATAGTATGGAATTGTGTGGTGGAATTCACGTAAAAAATACAGCTGAAATATGGCACTTCAAAATTGTTTCCGAAGGTGCTGTTGCTGCAGGAATTCGTCGTATTGAGGCCATAACATCCGATGCTGTGAAAGCGTTTTTTGCAAGTCAAGAAACAATTTTGGACGAAGTTAAAGTGGCACTGAAAAATCCACAAGATGTG
>NZ_JAQTPQ010000316.1 GCF_028712645.1 Flavobacterium sp.
TAAATGAAATAAATCTTGTTCTGTCATATTAATCGTTTGAGGCTGAAATGTATAAAAATTTATGTGATTTGTTAATAAAAATTGTGAATAAAATTTTGATAACTATTTTCAATGTATAACTTTGTAAGTATGAACATCGAACCATACATCGCGCAGCTTTTATATCGTTACCAATGTGTAACCGTTCCAGGTTTTGGAGCGTTTTTGACCGAAATTCAATCCGCTCAATTAGTTGAAAGTTCCAATTCGTTTTTTCCTCCAAAGAAAATGATTTCTTTCAATGCCTATTTAAAAAATAACGATGGATTATTAGCCAATCATATTGCCCAAGCTGAAAAAACTTCTTATGAATATGCTATAAGTGCGATTCAATATGAAGTATTCAATTGGAAAAAATCGCTTCAGGAAAATGGATTGTTCACAATAAAAAACGTAGGTAATTTTTCGCTTAACTCCGATAAAAATTTGATTTTTACGCCTTACGATCAAACCAATTATTTGACTAATTCTTTTGGATTAAGTGCTTTCGTTTCGCCAATGGTGAAAAGAGAAATTTTCGAACAAAAAATCGAAGCTCTTGAAGAAAATGAAGTAATTGAATTTATTCCTGAAAGAAGAAGAACAAGTGCTTATTTAAAATATGCAGCTGTTTTTGTTTTAGGATTGGGACTTACCGGAGCTATTGGGTATCCGCTTTACCAACAACAAATTGCCAATGAAACGATTCTTGTTGAAACAGCTGTACAAAAACAAGTTCAGCATAAAATTCAAGAGGCTACTTTCTTTATCGAAAATCCTATTCCGGCAGTTACACTTACTGTAAAAGAATCAAAAATGTCCTATCACATTATGGCAGGTGCTTTTAGGGATGAAAAAAATGCCGAAAAAATATTTAAAAAACTATCCGATCAAGGATATAAGGCGCGACGAATTCCACAGAATAAATACGGATTATATCCGGTTCTGTACGGAAGTTATGCCACTTTTGCCGAAGCCGAAAAAGCCAAACAGGAAATTCAAAAAACAATCAATCCTGATGCTTGGATTCTGGTTGAATCACTATAATTTGATTATAGAAACAAAAAAAGGGCTGATTGAAAATTTTCAATCAGCCCTTTTTTTAAAACTTCTTGCCTATTCCTAAAGAAAAATTCCAAAAAGTAGTGTTACTCTCACTTGTATTATAAGTGTTTGCATCAAGATGGTAGCCTCCATCGATTGCTAAAAGGAAATTTTGCCCCAAATTATAATCCAAATGAATACCCGGAAATACAGCACCATTAAAACCCTCTTGCTTAACATCTAAAGTACCATATCCATAAATACTGTTGTTTTGGTCAATATCTATAAAAAATAATCTATGTAAAGATTCTGTAGTGTAGTTAAATCCTATTCCTAAATTAACCGAAAGATTTATCTTTTCCTTTTTTAGTATCAAATAATGCAATTTGCTTCCTATTTCAACCATTTCTATTTTATCCCATTTGGTGTCTTCAAAAATTGTTTCTGGATTGCCAAAACGAATATATCTAAATAAGGCTTTCTCATCATAATAAAAACTTGGAAAATAATCATTTTGAGAATATAAATAATAATACTCCATAGCCCATCTTTTCTTTTTGGTTTGATGCATAAAATTGACCGAAATGTTAAAATTATTCTCATTTTCTTTCATAAAAGAATAATAACTAGGTCCTGCGTTAATGAAAATTTTATTTTTTTCTTGTGAAAAAGAAAAAATTGTAAAGAAAAGAAAAAGGATTGTTGTGTTTTTCATAAAGTTGAATTTAACAAGAGGCTGTTTTGCCTCTTGTTTTTTTAATATTTGACTACAAATCGGTATACCAATGTTTAAAATAATAATCTACAATCCCTACAGATTTAACATTGTACTCAATTCCTCCATCATTATAGGTTTTGCCTGTTGAACCAGCACCCGTAATAGTTGAAAGCACTTGTCTTCTAGTGAGTTCTGAATTCGACCTAAATATTGAGGATCCAGAAGTAACTTTAACATTCGTAGAATCTGTTGGCTCAATAGTTCCTTCCCAAACACCTGTTACCGTGTTATATTTATATGCGTATTTTACATTAACTGTTGTTTCGTCACTTGATTTCCATTTATGAAGGGAAAACACTACTATTTGATGCGAACTCTCCGATTGATTCCAATCAACATCAAATTCTCGATCAAAATTTATCCAATTCTTTTTTCTTGCATTTCTTCTTTTTGTTTTAAAGTCTTCTCCTATCTGAAATCCTTTACCGGTTACAGTAATTGTTCCGTCAGCATTTTGAGTAACTCCAGAATCTATTCCGCCTCTAAATACTCTAAATTTTTGATGTGTTGAACCAAATCCCGTCCAATCTGTTCCATTGATTTTTATCATAGGTATTCTTGTTGTAATAAAGTCTTGATCTGGTATATCATTATGATTTACATTATATGTTAATAAAGTAGCACTTGTTGATAGTGGTGGTGGCAAAGTCGTTACTTCATAAAGTTCAGTGAAACTACTAACTCCACCAACCAAATCACCATCATCAATAACAGATACAATAAAACTAGGATGTGTATCTATAAAATCATTATTCATACTTGACACATAGGATTCTGAAACTCCATTAAAATAATAACCAGAATTAGTTGGGCTACCGTCTTCAGTTTCCTCAGAAGTGTAATATTCGTCATAAGAAATTAGTGATAAATCATTAACTTCGTTATAAGGCGAATACAATTGCAAATAGTCATCGGTAAAAGGATCTCCTTCGGCAGGCAATCTACTATTTGAAGATGTTGTTGTTTTTTTGGTTATTCTTTCATTAATAATTGGGTAATCTGCTTTATGATCGTTTAACTCTTTTTCTAAAGATTGAAAAAACAAGGTTTTTCCTTTGCTTAATTTAGAATTAATTTTTTCGCTTTCACTTTTTCTAATCCCTTTATTTTTTCCCATTAAATACCCAAAACTCACAACCTCTCCATAACCACTTACTTCTTTCATACTTGCTAATACTTCCTCTCGAACTTCTTTTTTGGAAAGTAATCTTCCTATTAACAACGAAGTCTCCTTCTTAAACTTTATCCTATCTGAGTTTTTTAAAGTTGTTGCTGTTACAGCAGTAGGGGTTACTCTTAAATTTTCAGCAGTAGAATCAATTTCTGAAGAACAAGATGTGATAAATAAACTTATGGCAATGCCACATACGAACAATTGAATCGTTTTTAATTTCATAACGTTTAAATTTAATTTATAAATAATTTCTTGTTAGAATTGAAAACTTTTCCCGATCGTTAGAATCATTTTTAAGTCTAATAATTGTTCTAAATTAAAATTAAAATTAAAATTATGCAAAAATTTTTGTTAATATTTTCATAAACAGCCAAAAAATTATCATAAGGAATTATCTTATAGGTTTTAGATTGTTAAAAAACTCTATTTTAATTCAAACTCGCCTTGAACATTCGCAGTTCCTCCCAAGTGAATTTATCGCCATACTTTTCTTTTAAAGGCGAAATTGATTCTTCCTTATAGCCATAAAAAGCCTCGGTCAATTCCTGGATTTTATCTTCGGGCAAAACATCGTTAATGTTTATCGTTTTGGCA
>NZ_JAQTPQ010000071.1 GCF_028712645.1 Flavobacterium sp.
AAATGAAAAAAATTCTGTTTCACCTTGCTATTGGACTCTTGTTGTTTTCAAGCTGTCAATCAAAACCTGATAAAGTAAAAAAAGAAGTGCCTTTTGTCCAAAAAGAAACCAAAAAAGAAACGCCTCTAAAAACCGAAGCGAGTTTAAAACAGATTCTTTTGAAGCCTGAGGTTCCTATTTTGTGCTATCATCGCATCCGTAATATCCTTGCGAGTGATGGGCCAAATATGAAAACATACTCTGTAACTCCTGCTGATTTTGCACAGCAAATGAAGGCATTGGCAGATAACGGATATCATACCATTTTACCAGCACAACTCAATGAATATTTGCTTCACGACGGCAAATTACCATCAAAGCCTGTTATGATTACTTTTGATGATACTCGTGAAGAACATTTCAATATCGGGGCTGCCGAAATGAATAAATATGGTTTCAAAGGAGTCTTTTTTATTATGACCATTTCGATCAACCGTCCAAAATATATGACTATTGATCAAATTAAAAATTTGTCAGATAGCGGAAATGTTATTGGTGCCCATTCTTGGGATCATCATATGGTTACAAAATATGTTGGAGAAGATTGGAATGTGCAACTTACAAAACCAAAAAAGAAATTGGAAGAAATTATTGGAAAACCCGTAAATGATTTTGCTTACCCCGACGGAATCTGGAATCAAGCTGCTATTCCAGAAATTAAAAAAAGTGGTTATAAACATGCCTTTATCCTTTCGACTAAAAGAGATTCTTTAGAGCCTCTTTATACCATTAGAAGAATAATCGTTGCAGGAACTTGGTCTCCAACTGGTTTTCTTAAAGCAATGCAATCTAGCTTTAATAAATAATTTTTAGAATTTTTTAAAATCAACATTTTTATCTTTTACCCTATCTAAAAAATACTTTTCATAAAAAATACATTGTTTTTTTTAACACATACCCCTATTGAAATAGGGGTTTTTGTTTATTTGTCATTTTTATAAATATGAAATTAAAAAAAACAGAGTAAAAAAAAATATAATTCTCAAAATAAAATCTAGAAACAGCGAATATGAAATAAATTATCAAATAGTTACAAAAAAGATAATATCGATAAAAACAATACAATAAATTTGTCTTAAACAGCTATTATTTACAATAAAATATTAAAATATTTAACGATGAAAGATATGATGAAGATGATACCAAAATTAAACCCAAATGGTTGGGACGAAATGTTTTCAAGCAATGGCGTAAGAAGTTCCTATCGTAAAGTATTTCAAACAATACAAAACCTAAGTCACGAAAATCTAAGTCAGAAACAAAGTCAAGCGGCTGATTTTTTTATGAATCAGGGTATTACCTTCACAGTTTATAGCGACGACAATCAGGGTATCGAAAGAATTTTTCCTTTTGATATTATTCCAAGAATCATCACTCAAAAGGATTGGACGGAAGTAGAAACGGGAATAAAACAAAGACTAAAAGCACTCAATTTGTTTTTAGAAGACATTTATAATGAACAATTAATAATAAAAGATGGAATAATTCCAGCTTCATTAATAGCTTCCTGCCCACATTATATACAAGAGGTTCAAGGAATTAAAGTTCCTCATAACATCCATATTCACATTGCAGGTATAGATTTAATTCGAGGGGCAAAAGGAGAATTCTACGTGCTAGAAGACAATTTGAGATGTCCTAGTGGAGTAAGTTATATGCTTGAAAATAGGGAAATCACAAAAAGGATTTTTCCTGAAATGTTCGCTTCAAACGATGTGAAAATGGTGGCAAATTATCCAATGATTTTTCACAATATATTAATTTCTTTGTCTCCTAGAAATATTCCAAATCCAAATGTAGTCTTATTAACTCCTGGGGTATATAACTCTGCTTATTATGAGCATACTTTTTTAGCTCGACAAATGGGAATTCCTTTAGTCGAAGGAAGAGATTTAGTTGTCAACAACAACAAAGTATATATGAAAACCACTTCAGGGTTACGTCAAGTTGATGTTATTTACAGACGCTTGGACGATGAATATTTAGACCCACTTGTTTTTAAACCTGATAGTACTCTAGGCGTGCCCGGCTTAATGAGTGCCTACAAACTGGGTAACGTCGCCCTCGTTAATGCAGTGGGAAATGGAGTTGCAGATGACAAAGCTGTTTATGCTTATGTTCCGGATATGATACGTTTTTACCTTAACGAAGAACCTATCCTAAAAAATGTTCCCACTTACCAAATGGAAAATTTAGAAGAACGCGAATTGGTTTTTGCCGATATGGAAAATATGGTTATCAAGGAAACCAATCAAAGTGGTGGATACGGAATGGTTATGGGAAACAAAGCCACTGAAAAAGAATTGAAAGAAGCCAAAATTGCCATTTTAGCTAATCCTCGTAATTTTATTGCACAACCTATCATTCAACTTAGCACCGTGCCTTGTTTAATAGACGGAGAACTAAAATTGCGACACGTTGACTTGAGACCTTATGCTTTATGTGGTCCAAATGGCGTGAAAATTGTTCCAGGCGGACTTACAAGAGTTGCTCTTACTGAAGGATCATTAGTGGTCAATTCTTCGCAAGGAGGCGGAAGCAAGGATACTTGGATAGTAAAATAAATCGAAGGCTTTTTTCTAAGTCTTTTTAATAAAAATAAAATAAAATGAAAGTACATATGCTTAGTCGAGTAGCAGACGGAATGTTTTGGCTCAATCGATATATGGAAAGGACAGATGGAATGTTACTTACCCTTAACACCCTTTATATCTTGTCTTTCGACAAAGAGTCTGGGGATTCTCAGGGTTATAAACCCTTATTAGAATATTATACTGATTTGTCTCATAATCAAATAATTCAAGCACAATATGACACCTCCTTCGTGTTGAAATATATTGTTTGTGATAGCCAAAATAATAATTCTGTGAAAAACCTTATTATTAAAGCGCGTGAAAATGCAAGAGGATCACAAGATAAAATAACCAAAGAACTATGGGAACACATTAACGCCTTGTATCACTTTATGAATGCGCCTGATTTGCCAAAAAAATTAGAAACTTCGGAGGCATTATCAATAATCTCTAAACTCAACAAAGAATTTTTGATGTATAATGGCATTCTTCAAGTCACTATGCCAAGAGGATTGGGTTGGTGGTTTTCAAGTATTGGCAAACATATTGAAAGATGTTTGCAAACAATTTCAATGACACAAGCTTACTTTGCCCCTATTCATTATGACCTTGAAGGGAAAGAAGATTTGTTGTATTGGAGAAAATTATTGCTGTCATTATCTGGATACGAATTGTATTTAAAAAGTTATAGTAATATTCCACATAATCGCAAAGTTGTTCAACAAGTTATATTCAACAAAGATTTTGCTCATTCTGTAATCTACACATTGACATTGATAGAAAACTATTTAGACAGCTTATTTGAAGATAATAATTTGAGTGAAGCTAGAACCTTGCGCAATCAATTTGGAAGACTCAAAAGCTCAGTTGAGTTTACAGATTATCACAATCTTACCAATCAACAGCTTGAAGATGTGCTTAATAATACTAAGGCACAACTAATCGAGTTTTCAACAGATTTTTCTAAATTATTCTTTTCCTATACCTAATAAAAATGGCAGTTTTCAAAATAGTTCACATCACAAAATATCAATACAATTGGCCGATAAAAGAAAGTATTAACGAGGTGCGCATTTTTCCTCATAATTTTGACAATCAAGACGTGCTTCAATACCAACTTTTGATAACCAACAATCCTGTTGTCGAAATTTCGAAAGATTATTACGGCAATAGAGTTGGGTATTTTAATACTTTAAAAACACACGAAGAAATGACCATCGAATCAAGAATGCTGGTTCGTGTCAATCATTCGCTTAAAATTCCCGAAATCGATTCCACAACAGTGAAAGACTTAGAAAATGAAAAAGAAAAAAGCATTACTTTACTTCGACTTTCCTATCCAGAAACTATAGAAAAGCAAAAGAAAATTATTTCTATCCTGAAAAGAATGAATAGCGTTGACAAACCTATTATTGAAATCGCTAAACAATGCAATGAATATGTTTTTAAAAATTATACCTACACTAAAGGAATTACAAATATAGAAACAACGGTAGATGAACTCTTAGAAATCAAAAAAGGGGTTTGCCAAGATTTCGCGCGTGTGTTACTACAACTCTTGCGTACTGCCGGAATTCCTTCCAGATATGTAAGTGGCTATATTTGCCCTAATGAAAGTGGGCTAAGAGGAGAAGGCGCCACACACGCTTGGGTAGAATTTTATACTCCAACGCAAGGTTGGCTAGGTCTGGATCCTACTAACAATATTTGGACAATGGATAACTATGTCAAACTTTCGGTAGGAAGAAACTTTTGTGATTGTACACCTATAAAAGGTACTTTTAAAGGATTTGCAAAACAAACTCTTTCAGTATCTGTTTCTATTGGCTATGAAGACGGAAGACAATTTGAGGAAATAAATAATGTACAACTTCAAGAAGTTACCCCTGAACAACAAGCGCAACTTGACTATATCGAGCAACTTCAATACCAGCAACAGCAACAACAGTAGATTTTATTTATTTTAGGAAAACCTTTTGGAAGAGAATAACATCTACCAAGAGGCTTTTTATCACATATTAAACAACCAACTAGCAGGATTGTCATAAGTTGTGTTTTGCTTAATGATAAATTTAATAACCGTTCTTCCTGTGTCGCCATTGGTTCTTATTTTGCCAATACTTTGCTTTATGCTCACTTTATCTCCTTTGTTTACATAAACGGAACTTAAGTTTTGATATACGGTAAAATAATCCCCGTGCTGAATTAACACAGCTTTGTTTACGGGTGATAAAACAATAACACTCGTGACTTCTCCTCCAAAAACGGCTCTTGCGGTTGCTCCTTGATCAGTTGTGATTTCCACGCCACTATTATGAACCATCAAGTTGCTAAATTGTGGGTGCTTCTGATCTCCATACGGTAATGAAACAAAGCCTTTCTCAACTGGCCAAGGCAATTTGCCTTTATTGGCTCTGAAATTATCGGCCAATATTTTTGCTTCAGCAGTCAAAACTATTCTTGACGAAGACATTGCTTGTGTGGAAGAAACAATGGCTTTTGCACGCGTTTTTGTTTCTTCTTTTGTTTCACCAGCCTTCTTACTAGCTTCAGCTTTCTTCATGGCTGCTTCTTCAGCAGCTTTTCTATTCGCTTCGGCAATGGCTTCTCGTATTAATCTATCAATTTGTCTATCAATAGCTTGCGCTTCTTGTTGCTTTTTCTTGATATCAGAAGCTATCTTATTCTTGTCCTTTTTAATAGTTTTTACCAGTTTTTCCTGTTCTTTCTTTTCCTTTTCTAAAGACAATTTTTCCTTTTCATTTTCGACAATTAACTTTTGTTTAGCCGTTTTTTGAACGTTTAATTTTCCGTTGTAAACTATAAGTTGATTTGATTTTGTTTGTATTTCCTCGCCTTGCAATTTCCTGTAATTCGTATATTGCTTCATATATTGCACTCGCTTATAGGCTTGCAAAAAACTATTAGACGAAAGGATAAACATTGCTCTACTTTGTTCTGAGCGACTTTTATAGGATTTTACAATCATTCTAGAATAATCTTCCTTGAGTACCGCTAATTCTCTATTGAGTTTGTTGATTTTCATTTGATTGATGTACATATCATTGCTCAACAACTTAGTTTGCTTCTCGGTAGTGTTAATCAGTTTTTCTTTAAGTTTGATTTTATTAGTTTGAATCATAAATACATTCACAGCCGATTTTTCCTTTTTCTTAACCGATTGTAACAACGCTTCATTTTCCCTAATTTCTTTTTGAATTTGGGCTTTTCGTTCTTCTAATTTTTCTTGTTGGGTCGATTGGCTCCACATCAGTGAAGTCATAGCTATAAAAATCAGGCTTAGGAGAAATTTTGGCATCTTAAAAATATATTTATGCAAACTTAATTAATTAAAATTCTTTTATAACCATTTGGAACGCTATAAGGAAAAGAAAATTCTTCATTGAAGGTTATCGTGTTATAATCTAAATTGATTTCAGTTTTACGTCCCTTTTGATAGGTTTTTATAAGTACCGTCGAAGGCAATGTTGCTTCCTTGTAAAATACGTCATTTAAATAGTTAACCTGAATCATTCTTCCCTCTGCGGTTTGAGTTATTTCTTGTTTGGCGACAAAAAACTTTTCGGCATCAAAATAGAATGATTTCTTGGTGTTGTTGTCCTGTTCATTATCCAATCTGTAAGTTTGACCATCTACTGATTCAGTGTATTTTTCCTTTTTTAAATCGTCAATTGCTTGTCCTAGCAACATATTTTGTATTTTGTTATAATCTAAATCTGTCCCTAGCCATTGGCTTAAGGCACTGAAGTCGCCTTCAAAATAACTCCCATTTATTTTTTCGTAATAGTTTACGGCCGTTGGCGTAATCAAAGCTTTTGCCATTGTGATTCCCAAAAATCGAATACTAATCAAAATCTGTTCATCCTTCTTGATTTTTATTTCGGCGGTAACATTTTGCGTTTGTTTTCCATCCGAATATTTAGCGTTTGCTTTTATATATAATGTCGAAAAGTTGGTTTTATTGCTGTAGTAGTTTTCTATTATTTTATTGGCTTTTAAATGTGTTGCCGTTTCTGTTACCCCAACCATTACAGCTTTCGATTTGCAGGAAACAAAAGTTAGCGAACTAGCAAACCCAATAATCATTAATAACAATAATTTTTTCATTCGAATTTATTTGTTTTTTGTTTTTAGTAATTCATCTGCTTTAGAGAAATACAGTTCTTTTTTCTTTAAATCTCCCAATCCATTATAAGATTCACCCAATTGAATGTTGAAATTGATTTCCAAAACCACATCCTCAATGACATAATCCATTCCCATTTCCAGCATTTCTTTTGCTTTTTTGAATTGCTTCAACTGATTGTATGCCAAACCAGAGAAATAATAAAAATTGGGTTGTGTTGGGAATAATTCAACCATTGCAGTTGCTTTTTTGGCCAATACATCAAATTGCTTCGTCTCGATATACACTTGAAACAAAAACAAATTAGTTTCGACATCATCAACTGAATTGCTTTTTATAGCTTGCTCATAATAATGAATTGCTTTGTCCCACTGTTTTTTATTATGATAATATTTGCCTATTTCTTTGGCAACATCTACATTGTCGTCATTGTCAAAATAAGAAATAGCTTTTTCCAAATCAGGTGCAAATTGCGGATTCCTATCCACAAAAATCAAGAATTCATTCAAGATTCGGTGTTTGATTTTGGAATCCATTTTGGCACTTGCTAAAACTGTATTCATCGAATTTACTGCTTTTTCTCCTTCATTCAAATCTAGATAACTCTTAAATAAACCCACTTGTGCCCATTCCGATGTTGGAATTTCTGCTTCCAATTTTCGTGTAATTTCAAACGCTTTTTCTGCCTCATTATTTTCCGAATACAACTTAATCAAGGCAACATAATTCGATTCTTCTTTTGGATTTTTATTGATTTGGTCAATCAAATTATCAATTTCAACATTTTGATATTTCCCTTGAGACAAAATCTGCTTTTTGTATAATTCCCTCCTATCTGATTTACCAGTTTTATCATTCAACTCGTTAATGAGTGAGAGCGCTTTGTCAAATTGTTGCGTGTTCATATAAAGCGAAACCAAATCTTCCTTATAAATTTCATCAAATTCAATCAATTTATTGACCACGACAATTGCCCGATTAAAATTTTTGGTTTGATAATTTACGTCATACATTCCCAACCAAAACCATTTGTTTTTTGGGTCAATCTGAGTTGCTTTTTCGAATGAATTATAAGCTTGTTCATATTTTTTTAAAGCTAAATAATTTTTCCCTAATTCAGAATAAACAGTAGCATCATTGGATTCTATTTTCGAACATTCTTCTAATGCCTCTATGGCTTTATCATAATTCTCAATGCCTTTTTGCTTCAAAGACTCATAAAAATAATCTTGAAATTTATCTGTTTCAGGCTTGATTTCCTCAGGTTCAGTTTGTGCCAATAGCACTGCCGGATTGCAAAGCAAAACCAAGAATAAAAAGAATAAAACCGTTTTTTTCATTTAATTTTTTCAAATATTTCAATCAAAGGATTAAAATCCGTTACTACAATATGTCTCGTTCCTACGGAACTATCCTATAACATAATAGAGCCTTAGGATCGAACTATTTTGTAAGGCTGGACTTTAGTCCAACACCGAATAATCTCCAATACTAATGCTTGTAAAATTCCCGTCAAAACTGGCGTGATTCCCAATCATTGCATTGTCTAAATTGGCATTTTTTATATGAGAATGCATTTGTACCAAACTATTTTTTATGCAGCTATTACTCACGTGACAACCGTTTCCTAAAGATACATTGGGTCCAACGGTTGCGTTAATCAAAACCACGTCTTCGCCGATATAACAAGGAGGAATGATAGTTGAATTCTCCAATTTCACGTCGTAATCTACCAAATGTTCTCCGTCGTTGTGCAAAAATCCTAACATTCTAGAATTGGTTTCAACGGTAACATCTTTGTTTCCGCAATCCATCCATTCATCCACTTTACCGGGAACAAAAACCATACCCTTTGCCATCATTTGCTTGATACCATCGTTGATTTGATATTCTCCACCGTGAATAATATTATTGTTTAAAACTAGTTGCAATTCGTTTTTTAAAACGGCAACATCTTTGAAATAGTAAATTCCGATAACGGCAAGGTCAGAAACAAATTCTTTAGGCTTTTCTACTAGTTCAATAATTTGATTTGCTTTGTTTAAATTTACAACACCAAAAGCTTCCGGATGATCTACTTGTTTTACCCAAATAACGCTATCGGCGTTTTGATCTAAATCGAAATCGGCACGAATTAAAGTATCAGCATAAGCAATAACGGCTGGTCCACTCAAAGAATCTTTGGCACACATAATGGCGTGACCGGTTCCAAGTGCTTCGTTTTGGTAGTAAATCGTTCCTTTGGCACCTAATTTTTGAGCAATGGCAATTAGTTCTTCTTCTACTTTTTTGCCAAAACTTTCGTGAATGATAAAAGCAACTTCTTCAATTTTTTGATTTAAAACACTTGCTATATCTTCGACTAAACGATGCACAATTGGTTTTCCTGCTATTGGAATTAAGGGTTTTGGGATTGTTAATGTGTGCGGTCTTAATCTGGAACCTCGTCCGGCCATTGGTACTATTATTTTCATATCAGCCCCCTAACCCCCGAAGGGGGAACTGCTACTAGGGGTAAGTAGGATTTGAATTATGTTATTTTGTGTTATTTATCATTCATTCCCCCTTCGGGGGTTAGGGGGCTTTACTTCACTCCCGTGCTTCCAAAACCGCCTTCACCTCTAGATGTTTCGGATAATTCTTGAACTTCAATCCATTCGGCTCTTTCGTGCTTGGCGATGATGAGTTGTGCAATGCGTTCGCCGTTTTCTATTACGAAAGCTTCATTGGATAAATTTACTAAAATCACACCAATTTCTCCACGATAATCGGCATCGACAGTTCCTGGCGAATTCAATACTGTGATTCCTTTTTTGGCTGCCAAGCCACTTCTTGGTCGAACTTGTGCTTCGTAACCAATAGGCAATTCAATGAAAAGTCCGGTTTTTACGATGGCTCTTTCTAAAGGTTGCAAGGTAATTGATTCGGTTAGATTCGCTCGTAAATCCATTCCTGCCGAGGCTATGGTTTCATAGTTGGGCAAGTCGTGTTGCGATTTGTTGATGATGTTAATAGTCATTTTATTTTTTATTTTCTGAATTCAATTTAGAAAGAATTTCGTCTATTATTTTCGTTTCATCATTCCTAAAATGGTTTCTTTCTCATTGTGATAAATGAAATATAAGAATAGCGCTAACAATGGAACTCCGACAAAATAATTTTCTCTGAAATAATAAAACGATAGTATGGAAAACAGAATCGATAAGCCCATATAGCCTCCAATCCTTTTCATATCATACGGAATTGGGTAATATTTGTTGCCCAAAATGTACGAAATCAACATCATTGTACCGTAAGCTGCGATTGTCGCAATTGCCGAACCATAATAACTCATCGTGGGAATCAACAGGAAATTGAGTGCAAGTGTTACAATCGCCCCAACAATTGAAATATAGGCTCCGATATAAGTCTTGTCAATCAATTTGTACCAAACAGAAAGATTAGTGTAAATGCCTAGAAAAAAGTTGGCCAATATGATTAAAGGAACGACTTTCATCGCTTCCCAATACGAGGAATCGCGAATCATAAGTTGTTTGAAAACATCGGCAAAAACGATGACTGCCAGTAAAATAAAAGAACCAAAAATGACGAAATATTTGGTAACAGTGGCGTAGGTTTGAGGCGCATTTTTTTCGGAAGCGTGACTAAAAAAGAAGGGTTCGATTCCTAGAGTATAGGCAGTTCTATATAAAACCATAAACAAACCCAGTTTATAACAGGCCGAATAAACTCCCACTTGGGCATCGGCGATGTTGATGGGCAATAATTTTCCTAACAGGATTTTATCGAATTGTTCGTTGATGGCAAAGGCTATTCCAGCTATCATTATTGGCAAACCATAGCGCATCATTCGTTTCCATAAACTGAAATCGAAATTCCAGTTTAATGAAATGTAATTGGGCGACAATGCTACAAATGTCAATAAACTCGCCATAATATTAGAAACAAAAATATAACCAATTTCGAAATTCTCAGCGTACAAGGAACTTAAAAATCCTCCAGGATGAGTTGCTGCTATTTTGGGTAAATAAATTAAAAAGAAAAGATTTAATCCAAGGTTTACAACCACATTTCCAATTTTAATAATTGCATACGCCATTGGTCTTTGAGTTGCTCTTAATTTCGAAAACGGAACAATTACCAATGCATCAAGCACTAAAATCCAAATTGTATAGGTAATGTATTGTACATCTATTCCCGAAAATGCAGCTAACGCATTTCGGAATAATAATGCTGGAAACAAGAAGATTATTGTGGACCAAAAAACAGAAACCATCGTGGTTTCTACTACTGATTTTTTGTCGGATTCATTGTTATAAAATCTAAAAAATGAGGTTTCCATCCCATAAGCTAGAATGACATTGAAGAAAATCATATAGGCAAAAATGATGGTTACTTTGCCATATTCTTCTTTTGGAAGTAAATCTGTGTAAAGTGGCACCAACAAAAAACTAAACATTCGCGGCAAAACCGTTGCTAGTCCATAAATGGCAGTTTGTTTGAAAAGATTTTTATATAATCCCAAGTGAAAGCATATTTGATTAAAAAACAAAAATAACCATTTCTTTTGTTTAATCTTGATTTTATTGATTCAATCAAAAATTGTTTTTAAACCCTTTATTTATGTCAATCCGTCTTCGTTTAAGGTTTTTATAAAATGAAAACCTCTAGGATTATAACCCTGATTGTAATAAAAACGGTGAGCCGTAAAATTGCTAGTGTAAGCGTCAAGAACAATCATCGTACAATCTAAATCGGTTGCTTTTTGATTAACAAAATCGGTTAAAAGTTTTCCAACTCCTTTTGATCTATGGTCGGGATGAACAATAAAATTATCGATTTCCATATATTTCCCTGACCATAGTTTGATCCCATACCATAAACCAGTAAGTCCTAAGCATTCATCTCCATCAAAAACCGCAATCTGGGTGTAATTGTGTGGAATCATAGCTTCAAGGTAGGATTTATATTTTTCTTCAGAAATATTAGGATACAGATGGCGAATTATTCCGATTTGAGCAAACATTTGATCGATTGAGATGAGTTCTTCGGTTTTCAAAATTATATTAGTATTAGTATTAGGGTACAAAATTAACCAAATAAAAGAAGCTGTCTGATAACCGAAGCTGGTTTTTTATAAAAAAATAAATAAAAAAACCGTCTCAAATTTTGTTATGAGACGGCTTCTTTTAAAGTAGCCCCGCCGAGAATCGAACTCGGATCAAAAGTTTAGGAAACTCCCATTCTATCCGTTGAACTACGGGGCTGAAACCAAAAAAGGCTATCATTTCTGATGATTTTCAGAATATTATGTTATCTAACCAATTCACATCAGGCTTGAGGAAATTGTATCACCTATAAAACAATATTATAGAGACATTTTGGGCTATAGATTTCTATAAATCAAGAACGAATAAACGTACTAAGTGCTGTTTTAATGCCAGCAAATGTATCAAATTTTATTTAATTGGTATGAATTTACAATTTACAATTTGGCGATAATACACATATTGGGTTTATTGATATAAGGCATTTATTTTATTTGTTTAACACATAGATATGTCTGCCGATAGGCAGAAATATGGTTTTCATTAGTTTTATCAAGACTTTTTACTTAAATATAGTAAATCATTGCTATAAGAAACCAAGAATTGGTCTATCCAGAATCACAGTAAACTAATTAGTCAGCCCTTAAAAATAGGTCTTTTTAAGGGCTGACTATATAAGGTAATCCCATTGATGCCTATATTGTCTTTTAAAAATAGTAGAAACCCTTTTTCTATACCATATTCGTTTTTTGCTGCTATGAATTTTTTATCTAATTCAGTTCCCCAATTAAAATTCGTGTTTACATCGGCAATATTACCAGTAAATTTCAAAGTATAGGTTCCGGAGCTAGAAACCATTGTACAATAAACATCGGCTATAGGAATATTATTGGTTTTTGTATTAACTAAGGTCTCTAAAAACACATTAATATCCGTAGGTGAAAACATTGGGATAGGTACTGACATTATGGGCGATCCATCAGCACGAAATTTTCCTGATGGATAAGGGTTTATATGGACGTGAATACCACCCTTAAAATTAGATCCTGCAGGGGGAGTCATAGTGTTTGGATTACTGCTACTAACATAATCTAGAAATGTTCCATCTGCTTTTTGTACCACCCCAGTTTCTTTTAATAAACCTGTGTTCTTTTTAAGTAAATCTATTTTTGCTTTAAAAGCAGAATTACTGTTTTGTGTCTTTAATTTATCACAAGGGTCGAATAGATTATCAATAACTTCATTTCTAATAGTTACATATTTGTAGGTTTCATAAGAAGTTTCAGATTGTCCACAAGGCACGCTCATAGGTTCATCTACGGTGTAAGTTGTAATTGTGGTGTAAGCGTACTTTTTTGCGGTAATATTCCCAACGGTTATATTGTAATAATGATCCGTGTAGGATGAATAAGTAACATAGACATGTCCTGAAAGATGACATACGGGTACGCTGACTGTTTTCTTATTTTCTAAATGAAATTGATTAATGACATCGTTTAGAGGTATTAGTGCATTATTGGTGGATGGATTTATACTTTTTCCTTTAATCACCACTAGTTGGTCTATTTGCTTTCCGTACAATTCATAAACATTAAGTGTACCGGTAAAGCTGTCTATTTTTTGGATAGAATTAGGATACAAAGTTTGATTTAAACCAGAATAGATTTCAATTAAATAAGAGTAAATCTGATGCTAATCAACTCGTACTTTAATTTGTTTTGAAATAAATTGGATTTGATTATGGTCGGATTTTTTTCTTCAACCTCCATTTCATAAATTTCAATTCCATCCTTCTCCGTTCTCTTTATGCTTTCCCAATTTACAACCAAATTCTTAGCAAAAGTTTGATTTTTAAATTGATCCAGTTTCAAATCTTTTTTTAGTTGATTTGTAATGGCATCGGTTGGATTTATTACTGCAGTATCTTCAGGACTACAAGAGAAAAGCATCAAAATCAAAGCAACTAAACAAAACTTAAAGTTTAAATTTTGTTTTTTGTTTTTTGTTTTTTTTCATAAATTAGTATGCTTTAAAATTTGAGTTCTAAAGTAAAAATAAATTCTTACAAACCACATTTTTTATTAAATAATTTCACTCCCTTTTGGTATTCTTCAGAAAGTTGAATTTAAAATTAAAGAAAAAAAGAGTTCACCATCGCGAACTCTTTTCTAATTTTAAGCGTTATTTTCTTTAATCTTGGCCTTGATTTTTTCTTCCAATTCATCGGCTAATTCAGGATTGTCTTTGATTAACGATTTCACAGCATCACGACCTTGTCCTAATTTGGTGTCGCCATAACTGAACCAAGAACCCGCTTTTTTGATGATTTCGAATTCAACGGCCAAATCTAAGATTTCACCTGTTTTCGAAATTCCTTCTCCATACATAATGTCAAATTCAGCCACTTTAAAAGGCGGAGCCACTTTGTTTTTTACCACTTTCACTTTGGTTCTGTTTCCAAGAACATTATCGCCATCTTTTATTTGAGTTGAACGACGAATATCCAACCGAACCGAAGCATAAAACTTCAACGCATTTCCACCTGTTGTAGTTTCTGGATTTCCGAACATTACGCCAATTTTCTCTCTCAACTGGTTGATGAAGAAAACGGTACAATTGGTTTTGCTGATGGTTCCAGTTAATTTTCTTAAGGCTTGAGACATCAAACGAGCATGAAGACCCATTTTAGAATCTCCCATTTCGCCTTCGATTTCACTTTTTGGAGTCAAAGCAGCAACCGAGTCAATTACCACAATATCAATTGCTCCAGAACGAATTAAGTTCTCGGCAATTTCCAAAGCTTGTTCCCCGTTGTCGGGTTGCGATATGATTAAGTTTTCGATATCAACGCCTAATTTTTCGGCATAATTTCTATCGAAAGCGTGTTCTGCATCTATAAAAGCAGCAATTCCACCTGCTTTTTGGGCTTCGGCAATGGCGTGCAAAGTCAAAGTTGTTTTTCCAGAAGATTCCGGACCGTATATTTCAATCACTCTTCCTCTTGGATAACCTCCAACTCCCAAGGCTAAATCGATTCCCAAAGATCCAGAAGAAATAGTTTCTACTTCTACAATGGCTTTGTCGCCCATTTTCATTACGGTGCCTTTTCCGTAAGTTTT
>NZ_JAQTPQ010000072.1 GCF_028712645.1 Flavobacterium sp.
AAATCATCATCCTGAAACAAAAACCACAAGAAGCTTTTCCAGAGTTATTTTTCAAAAAATAATATGACAAAAATAATTGGTTTAACCGGTGGAATTGGAAGTGGGAAAACTACGATTGCCAATCATTTTTTGGCAGCAGGCATTCCTGTTTACATTGCTGATGATGCAGCTAGGAAAATTATGCAATCGGCAGAAATCATTACGGAGATCAAAGAAATTTTTGGTAATGAATTTTTTGAAAATAATATTTTAAATCGAGAAAAACTTGCGGCAATTGTTTTTAATAACCCCGAAAAATTAAAACAACTTAATGCTATAATTCATCCTGCTGTAAAGAAGCATTTTAGTAGCTGGATTTTAGACCATAAGAATTCTCCATTTATCATTTATGAAGCCGCCATTTTATTTGAAAGTGGTAGTTATGAAAATTGCGATTTGATAATTACAGTAACTGCACCACTTGAAACTAGGATTCAACGAGTAATTCAACGAGATAAAACCTCTCGCGAACAAGTTCTGAAGAGAATAAATGCTCAATGGAATGATGAACAGCGTATTTTGAAAAGTGATTATGTTATTGAAAATATTAATCCTGAAATTGCTAAATCTGAAGTTGATAAAATTCTTAAAATTTTGAAGATTCAATAATTTGAGTCTTTGTTGTTAATCTTTGGTTAATTTATTATTATTTATATTGTTAAAATACTAATTTTGCATCGATGAATAAATTGTTTTTTAGAATACTTGTTTTGTTGATGAGTTTATCCTTGATAGGGATAATTTTGGTCCAAGTTTATTGGTTTAATACCTCGTTTAAAAATATCGACGAGCAATTTAAATTCCACGTTAAAAATGTTATAGGCAACGTGGCCGAAAAAATTCAAAGACAGGAAGCGTACAGTTTCTATGATAAGTACAATCAGTATAAAGATAGCACTGGAAAGATTCCTCAAAAAAATGATTTATTAGAGTTTTATTATATTCAAAAAAACAATAAAACTAATAAGACGATAATATATTCAAACAGTATAATTAGTGAAGATTATGATATTTCTTCTACGTTCTTTGATAAAAAATTAGATAGTGTAAAATTTAAAAGTTTTAATTCCAAACGAATTACTGAAGTTTACAATAACAATCAATTTGATAATTCAAGACTTCAGCATAAATTGACTCCTGATGTAAAAATTGAAAAATCGGGCAATTTAGATGTTTTAGATAATGCTCAATTTCAGATTTTCTTTAAAGACATTGCTTCGACAATGCCAATACAAGAAAGAGTTTCGAAAGAAAGTTTATCAAAGCTATTAAAGAAAGAATTAGAAGAATATGGAGTAAAAACGCGATTTGAATATGGAATTTATAGCAACGGATTAGCAACAAAAGTTAAATCGGATGGATTTAAATATGATAAAAACAATACTTATTTCATTTCAATTTTTTCGGATAACGAAGGAAATAGTAAATATCAATTATTAGTTTCATTTCCGCAAAAAAAGAAGTTTTTGTTGACGGATCTTATAGGAATAACACTATTGTCAATTATTTTTACGTTAATCATCATTATTGCTTATACAAGTGCATTAAACCAATTGATTCGTCAGCGTCATATTTCTGAAATTAAATCTGATTTCATCAATAATATGACTCACGAGTTCAAAACTCCAATTGCAACAATAAATTTGGCTTTGGATGCTATAAAAAATCCAAAAATTATTGATGATAAGAAAAAAGTGTTGAAATATATCCAGATGATTAAGGATGAAAATAAACGAATGCACGCCCAAGTTGAGAATGTTTTAAGGATTTCTAAACTTGAAAAGAAAGAATTAGATATTGTAAAAGAATCTAGTAATATTCAGGAAATTATTGAAGACGCTATTGAGCACGTAAGTTTAATTTTAGAAGATAGACAAGGAACAATAACAAAACATTTAGATGCTGTTCGAACAAGTGTTTTAGTAAATGAAGCACATTTTATAAATGTGATTGTAAACATCTTGGAAAATGCTATTAAATATTCGCCAAATGCACCTAAAATTGATATTTATACTGAGAATGTAAAAGATTTCATTATTATTAAAATTAAAGACAACGGAATAGGAATGAGTAAGATTGCTCAGAAAAGAGTTTTTGAAAAATTTTACCGTGAGCATACAGGCGATGTTCATAATGTAAAAGGACACGGATTAGGATTAGCTTACGTAAAAAAAATTATTGATGACCATAATGGTCAGGTTTTTGTAGAAAGTGAAAAGGGAAAGGGAAGTACCTTCATAGTAAAAATACCATTAATAAATTAAAAATATGGAAAATGTAAATAAACGAATTCTTTTAGTTGAAGATGACTTAAATTTTGGAGCGGTACTAAAAGATTATTTAATGCTGAATGACTTTGATGTTACTTTGGCAAAAAACGGGATGGAAGGCTTTGAAAAATTCAAAAAGGATACTTATGATTTATGTATTTTGGATGTGATGATGCCTTATAAAGATGGTTATACTTTAGCCAAAGAAATTAGAGAAAAAAATCAGGATGTGCCCATTATTTTCTTAACGGCAAAATCTATGAAAGAAGATGTTTTGAAAGGATATAAAGCAGGAGCTGATGATTACTTGAATAAACCTTTTGATTCAGAAGTATTGTTGATGAAAATTAGAGCAATTATTCAAAGAAAATCATCTGGAGCAAAAGCAGAACCAGTTCAATTTGAATTTGTTGTTGGCAAATTTCATTTGAATTCAAAACTTCGTTTTCTGACATATCAAAAAGAAGAACCAGTTAAATTGTCTCCTAAGGAAAATGAGCTTTTAAAAATGTTGATTCTTCACGAAAATGATTTAATGCCAAGAGAATTAGCGTTGACAAAAATTTGGAGAGATGATAACTACTTTACTTCAAGAAGTATGGACGTTTATATCGCTAAATTAAGAAAATATCTCAAACTTGATCCAAATGTAGAAATCCTAAATATTCACGGTGAAGGATTTAGATTAGTAGTAAAAAATAAAGAAATTGCATAAATATAAAAAAACCGCTCTGTTATCATAACAGAAGCGGTTTTTGGTTTTTATAAAGCAAAATCCACCTATTTCTGTTTTTTTATGAGTTTTAATTTCTTCAGATTGAGAGTTTGATTGCATTGAAATTAATACTAATCCAACAAAAAGTAGCTTCTTATAATTCATAGTAATTTGTGTTTTAAGTTCAATAAAAAGGAAAGACACTCCTATTACAGAAGTGCCTTCCATCAAAACAAAACAAATTGAAAATTATCATTATTTATTAATTATGGAACAATTCTTTTTCCAAAATTGACTAAAATATGTGGTTCAACAAATCCTACTTGTTCAGCTATTTGTTTTCCGTTTTTATCTAAAATCAATAAGGTTGGATAACCTTGAATACGGTAATTATTTGCTAATTCACTTCCTTCTTTTGTTTCACCATCAACTGCAACATTAATATAGTTGGCATTGTAATAATTCCCGACTTCTTTGTCTGAAAAAGTATGTTTTTTTAGCATTTTACAAGGACCACACCAAGTGGCATAAATATCTAAAAAGATAGGTTTGTTCTCTGCTTTTGCTTTTTCCAATGCTTCTTGAAAAGAGCCTTTAAAAAATTGAATCCCCTCTGCTGTGTCTTCTTTGAAATCTACTTTTGGATTTCTAAAACTATAAATCCCAATGACAACTAATGCAAATAATCCGATAAATAAGAAAGTTTTCATATTTTTTTATTTCTAAATTTATATTAACGCTGGTTCGTTTAAAACCGTTGCTTTTTCAATATTCCATTCGCCTTCAATCATTCTATGAACATAACAGGCATCTGCTTGATGGAGCAATTCTGCTCGTTGTTCCTCGGTAATATCACCTTCAATAGAAATAGACACATTTATTGTTGTAGAGAGTTTTCCGTTTTCGCCACGTTTTACTATTTGATCTAATTCGGCTTCCACATTTCCAATTTCCCAACCGTTTCTACGAGCAATAAAACGAACGGTTGCCACTTTACACATTGCAATGCTTGATAAAATCAAATCGGTTGGTGAAAACCCTAAATCGGTTCCTTTGCTGTTAATGGGTTCATCTCCAATGATGCTGTGTCTTCCGTTACTAATAATGGTTTGGTATCCTGTTGGTAGATTTTTGAGTTTAATGTTTGTAGCCATAATTGACAATTGTTTTTTGAGTTTAATTTATTTTTTATGTGGATATAGTCGAAGTAAAATTGATTTCCTGACAAGTGGAATGCAATTTTTACATTTTATAAAAAAATTGAAATTATCTGTCAGGATGGATTGATTGTTCCGTCTAAAAAATATAATTGTAGTTTTATAAAAAAAATTGAATACAATGGAAAAAACTTATTATGACCCAGCCGACCTTAAAAAATTCGGAAAAATATCCGATTGGAATAAAGAACTAGGCGACAAATTCTTTGAGTATTATGGTAAAGTTTTCGAAGAAGGCTGTTTGACTGCTCGTGAAAAGTCATTGATTGCTTTGGCGGTTTCCCACACTGTTCAATGTCCGTATTGTATCGATGCTTATACAGGCGATGGTTTGAAACGAGGTATTACCAAAGAAGAAATGATGGAAGCTGTTCACGTTGCCGCAGCTATTCGCAGTGGTGCAACGCTTGTTCACGGAGTTCAAATGATGAACAAATACGACAAATTATCAATGTGATTTTTATAAAATTATGCCTTTAAAATCTTTACACGCAAAACACAACGAACTTTCTAAAAACGAAAGACAACTGGAAATTCTGTCCAACGGGATTTTTAAAGAGGGTTCGTTGCCTACTTTTTCCGAAAAAATAAAATCGGTCAATCAGTTTCCGTTGCGTCCCAAAAAAATTGAAATTCTGCAACTTAATGTAGGTTATATGTGTAACCAAGTTTGTGCCCATTGTCACGTAGATGCTGGTCCAGATCGAAAAGAAATTATGACTATCGAAACAATGCAACAATGTCTTGATGTTATTAAAAATACTGGAGTACACACGCTTGATTTAACTGGTGGTGCACCCGAAATGAACCCTAATTTTCGTTGGTTTGTTGAAGAAGCATCAAAACTGGGTGTTCAGGATTTTATTGTTCGCTCCAATTTGACTATTATTTTAGCCAATAAAAAATACCACGATTTGCCCGAGTTTTTCGCCAAACACAATATTCACGTTATTTCGTCTTTGCCTTATTACAAACGAGAAAAAACCGATAAGCAACGTGGCGATGGTGTTTTTGATACATCTATCAAAGCCTTGCAAATGCTAAACGAAGTAGGTTATGGAATGCCGGACAGCAACTTGAAACTCGATTTGGTTTACAATCCTTCAGGAGCATTTTTGCCAACCGATCAAAAAGCTTTGGAGAATGATTTCAAAAAAGCGTTGAAAGAAGATTTCAATATCGATTTTAATTCCCTTTTTGCCATTACCAATTTGCCCATCAGTCGGTTTTTGGACTATTTGATTACTTCCGATAATTATGAAGATTATATGTATTCGTTAGTCGAGGCATTTAATCCGAAAGCGGTTGCCAACGTAATGTGCACCAATACCATATCTGTAAGTTATGATGGTTGGTTGTATGATTGTGATTTTAACCAAATGTTGGGGTTGAAAGTGGCGGTTTCTGAAAATCATATTTCTCAATTCAATGAAAAAATTCTGACCAATAGAAACATTTTAATCTCACAACATTGCTACGGTTGCACAGCTGGAGCAGGAAGTAGTTGCCAAGGAACTGTAGCCTAAATTATTTAATAAAAATTATTTTCATAAAATGACTATTGAAAAAATAAAAGAGACCTCAAAATTTTTAATCCAAAAAGGATTTCATTTCCCCGAAATAGGAATTGTATTGGGTACAGGATTAGGTCAATTGGTTAATCATATCAAAATTGAATGCGAAGTTGATTATGCTGATATTCCAAATTTTCCTGTTTCGACAGTCGAATTTCATTCGGGGAAACTGATTTTTGGCACGTTAGAAAACAAAAAAGTTGTTGTAATGCAAGGACGTTTTCATTTGTACGAAGGCTATTCTTTGCAAGAAATTACGTTTCCTATTCGGATTTTGAAAGCATTGGGTATTCAAAAATTATTGATTTCCAACGCAGCTGGAGTAATCAATTTGAATTTCAAAAAAGGAGATATAATGTTGATTGAAGATCATATCAACCTGCAAGGTGGTTCGCCATTGGCATTCAAAAATGTCTCCGAATTTGGAGAACGTTTTACCGATATGAGCGAACCCTACAATTTAAATTTACGAAATTCCATTCTTGAGATTGCAAAAAAAGAAGACATTACTTTACACAAAGGAATTTACGCAGCCGTTGTTGGACCACAATTGGAAACCAAAGCTGAATATCGCTATCTCAAAACAATTGGAGCCGATGCCGTTGGAATGAGCACCGTGCCCGAAGTTATTGTTGCCAATCATTTAGGATTGCCCGTTTTAGCTGTTTCTGTACTGACTGATGAATGTAATCCAGACGATTTAAAACCAGTTAATATTCAGGAAATTATTGCTTTGGCTGGTCAAGCCGAACCTCAAATGATTGCCCTTTTTAAAGAATTAATAAAACTATAATTATGAGCTATTTAGACGCCACAAACGATTTATACAAACAAGCAGCTTTGACTCCAGATGTTGGATTATGCTGTACGACTACACCCATTTGGAAATTTCCTGGTCTCGAAATTCCCGTCATAATGCAAGAAATGAATTATGGTTGTGGCAGCACGATTTCGGCACAAGATTTAATTAACAATCCAAAAATTTTGTATGTAGGTGTAGGTGGAGGAATGGAATTATTGCAGTTTTCTTATTTCTCTCGTCAAAAAGGAGGTGTAATTGGTGTTGATGTCGTTGATGAAATGCTGGAAGCTTCTCGCAAAAATTTCATCGAAGCCGAAGCACAAAATGATTGGTTCAAAAGTGAGTTTGTTGAGTTGCGAAAAGGTGATGCATTAAACCTTCCTATTGATGATGAAAGCATTGATATTGCAGCTCAAAACTGTCTTTTCAATATTTTTAAAGCCGAAGATTTAAAGAAAGTTCTGCAAGAAATGTATCGCGTTCTCAAACCACACGGAAGACTAGTAATGAGTGACCCAACGTGTGAACAACCAATGAATGATGCGTTACGAAATGACGACCATTTGCGTGCTTTGTGCTTGAGTGGCAGTATTCCAATTGCGGATTATATCAAAGCCTTGACTGATGTTGGTTTTGGTACCATTGAAATTCGGGGTCGTCGTCCGTACCGAATTTTGGATACTGATAATTACCCGACCGATGAGCTTATTTTTATAGAAAGTATTGAAGTCTGTGCCATAAAAGACCCAATGCCAGCCGATGGTGCTTGTGTTTTTACAGGAAAAGCGGCAATTTATTATGGAAATGAAGTTTATCTTGATGATAAAAAAGGACACGTTTTAATGCGAAACCAACCTTTGGCAGTTTGCGATAAAACGGCAGCGGCTTTGGCTTCGTTAGGAAGAAACGATATTTTTATTAGCGAAAGTACTTTTCATTATAATGGCGGTGGTTGTTGTTAGTAATGATATTTTGAGTTAAACAAAAACAACTTAATTTTGACAGATTTTTTAAGCATAAAATAAACCATTCGAAATGAAAATCACAATTTTAGATGACTATCAAAATGTTATAAAAGAATTAGACTGTTTTAATTTATTGAAAGGACAAAATGTTCAAATACTAAATTATACTGAAAAAAACTGTGCTCTATTAGCAGAAAAACTATACGATACTTCTATTCTAGTTTTGACTAGAGAAAGAACAGAAGTTGACGAAAAACTGCTATCATTATTACCTAATCTTAAACTAATAAGTCAGACAGGGAAAATATCAAATCATCTCAATTTAGCCGATTGCACAAAGTATAAAGTATTAGTTGCAGAAGGAATTGGTTCGCCAATAGCGCCAGCAGAATTAGCTTGGGCTTTACTAATGAACACGGTAAGACAAATTCCACAAGCAATAGAAGGAATGAAAAACGGGCAATGGCAAGTTACTATTGGTTCAACAATTTATGGAAAAACTATTGGTATTTGGGGTTATGGAAAAATTGGGCAAAAAATGGCACAATTTGCAAAAGTGTTTGGTGCAAAAGTTCTAGTTTGGGGAAGTGAAGTTTCGAGAAATAAGGCTATTGAAGATGGTTTTGAACAAGCAAATTCAAAAGAAGAATTTTTTAAAAATTCAGATATTGTCACATTACATCTTCGACTAAATAAAAAAACATTTGAAATAGTTAAAGAAAGTGATTTGAAATTGATGAAAGAAAATGCGGTTATCATAAACACAGCACGAGCAGAATTAATAGAGAAAGGAGCATTAGAAAAATGTTTAAAATCAGGAACTCCCAAATTTGCTAGTCTTGACGTGTATTTAGAAGAACCTATTTATGACAAAAATTATGAGTTATTACTACTTCCCAATGTTGTTTGCACACCACATATTGGTTATGTTGAAAGAAATGGTTACGAACTTTATTTTGGAAAAGCATTTGAAAACGTTATTAATTTTATTAATGGAAACCCAACGAATATAGCCAATCCAGAAATACCTTAAATTAAACCCTTATTATCAAATTAATGCACTAACTATTTTTTTTTGTACATTACATAATTAACAGCACTTTTTTATTTACAATAATCTTTCTTCTCTTGAATAGACGGACAAGCATTATTTCTTCTTTTTGATGTTCACATTCGGGACAAGTTATCGTTGAAATAAATTGCGTTTGCATCCTGATTATTATTTATTGGTTACAGAATATCTTGTTTGATTTATGGTATTTTCTATTTCGGGAATAGTGTTTTTAAAATTGTCAAAGATTTTCATTTCTAAATTAATTGGTAGAATTAATAAATCTTCTATGATAATTGATTTGTCCTAAATGATAGGCTAGATGTGTCGTGAGATAGGTTATGAAATCTTGGGTTGCCATTTTGCTTCCAAAAACTTCTGATGGATATTCTTGTTTAAAGTCATTTTCATTGAGATTGTCCAAAGTATTTGAAACTATTTTTATGACGTTTTCAATGTTTTGAATTAGAATTTCTCTTGGTATGTTTTTTTCTGAGAATTCTAAATCACGTTGTCTAATATATCCAGTGTTTCCAAGTGTTGCTCCAATAAAATGGTTTAGATTTCCGATGAGGTGTAAACATAAATTTCCACCTGAATTAGCAATTTCGGGAGTTGTTTTCCATAAATCTGCTTCGGTTTTGTAGCTTTCAATTTCCAATTTTAATTGGTTTAAATTCCGAATAAATAAAGTCTTAAGAAGTGTTTGCATCGTTTTTTATTTTGTTTCAATAGTTATTATTTCGTTCATTTTTTGGATTTTCAATAGTTTGCAAAGAACTATCAATTCGTTTAATTGTGATATTTTTATCGCTATTCTTTTATGGAAAAGTTTCTTAATTTCTGTTCTTCGATTGAAGTAGTTACGTTCAATTTTACGTTGAGCAATAGTTTTCCTGAAAGCGATAATAATGAGTTTGTGTTTTGCATAGCTATTTATCAATTTTTTAAATTGGGAATATGACAAAAACTAACTGGGTTTTTAGATTTAGCAAATTCGTAACCGTCTTTCCACCATTTGGTCATTTGTTCTGGGTCGAAAATAAGCGGGTTTTCGGTTAGTTGATTGGGTGTATAATAGAAGTTGATGTTTATTTTTTGGTTTAAACTAGCCAGTTTGCCTATAATAACATCTTTCGAACTGTTTCTATCAATCATAAACTGAAATGTTCTAAACAACAATGAAAATGGATTTTTGATTATGGGATGCTTTGCTATTTCAACTTCGTTTTCTAATATAATTACGTCTATATCACAAGCTCCGTTTTCGATAGCTTTCATAATGGGAATAAAACTGCCAAAACCTCCATCAGCATATTGGCAATTATTTTTGGTAAACAAACTCATAAAAGGCGTATAATTGCAGGAAGACCAAGACCAATCGCAAAAATCATTGTGAGTGCAGTCGTTAGAATTATAATATTCTATCGTGTTCATAGTGAGATTTGAAACAGCCACAATGATTTTTTTATTTTGTTCTTGGAGAGAATTAAAATCTTCTAGAGTGATACTCTTTTTTATAAGTTTTCGCAAGTTTTCGCTTTCGCCAAAAGTGGGACAACCTTTGATAAATGTTTTGAGAGTATTAAAATGGTTAATAGAAGTTTTGTACCCTTTTTCAGTTTTTTTGATTATAAAAGGATTGATATTAAAAATGTCTTCTTGCTTTACCGAAGTATATATTTTTTTGATTTTATCAATTTTTCCTATGGCCAAATGTGGCAACAGCAAACTACCAGTAGAGCAACCCACGAATAATTCATAGTTATTGCAGCAATCGTTGATGAGGTATTCTGCCACACCACCAGCAAAAGCTCCTTTGCTACCGCCACCTGAAATGATTAATGCTTTCATTTTTTTAGATTTAATGAATTGCCAAGTAAATGTAGTAATCTTGACGAATGAATAAAATATCTTATATGTTTTTGTTGAGTATAAATTTCTCGAATTGTTTTTCTCGAATAAAATTGACATTCCGATAAAACCGTATTTTGAGGTGTATTGCTACAAAAAAGAGCCATTCTGTTTGCACTGGTTAATATAACTGCAATGCTTGGTAGTAAACTTAAATAGAGTTGCCAGGTTTCCATTGGGTTTTATTTAGGAATTTTTTTTTGCATACAGTTTTGCCAATTTTTGAAACTTTTGTTTCTTTTGTTTCCAAAATAATTTTCCAATCTGAATGCCTGCCAAACCCAAAAATAAGGTGGCAAATATTGGATTGAGATATTTACTCATTTCAATTTTATTTTCGACCAAAAAGTATTTTCCTGTGTGAGCGAAAATTAACATTCCTGCCAATGTTCCCATCATTGCTCCCATAATAAAAAGGCTATTATTGTTGCATTTTGGGTCTAGTTTTTCAGTACGGAATAAGTAAATGTATATTCCAGACCAATAGGGCCATTGAATAAAGTTCAAACTATTTAAAAGCAAACCTAGAATGAAAGGGAATTGTGCCAATTTAAGTTGCGACAAACTAAAATTTTTATCGTTGCCAATATTTGTAATGAAATAAATCGCAATTCCAGTAAAGAAAACAATCGTAAAAACATCAATAAACAGTAATAATTTCTTTTGTTCTACCAACCATTTTGCTCCAAAACTTACTGCTTTCAATACAAAAAATTCTATAAATACAATTCCTGAAATAAAAGAAATCGTTGCCCAATTGCCTTGTTCCAACAATATTTGTAAACTAATTACATTAATGTAACCCAAAGGCAAAGCACCCATCAAACTGATGAGGATTCCTAGTAAAAGTGGATTTTTTTTAGGTGCTATTTTATCTAATATCTTCATTTTTATGAAATCGATTTTAGGTGATTGGTTAGTCTTTTATTGTCAATTACTAATTGTCTGGATTGTTTGATATTCAAATAAGAATGTCCTTTTTGATGATTAAAAGTGCTTATTTTGTATAAAATATCATAATGTTTAATGATTTCTTTCCAAGCAAAAAAGATAGAATGTTTTGGGTCATAAATGTGAGTTGGCTCGCTTCCAGCACCATTCAATTCTATGATTGAAAAGTTTTTTCCTTGTTCTAAATCTTCACGAGAATGGAACATAATATCCAATCTTCCGAAGTAGAAATCAGGAATTTGCAAACAAATTTCGTTGAACGTTTCGGTTAGTTTTTCGTTTATCCAATAACTGACATCGGTAAATTTACTACCTCGAACGTGATTGCCAAAAGGTACTAAATTGAGCGTTTCGTCTTTGGGTAAGACCTCGTTTAATTTTCCTCCAAACTTTTGTTTCAAAGTATCGAGTTGCAAGGCAAATCGTGGGTTTTGTTCAATGAGTTCGTAAATGGTATTTGTTCCGTTTCCTTTAATAATCAAAAAATCTTTATATACAATTCCAGTGATTTGGCCTTTAAATTCATAAGGCATTCTGTGATAAAACAAACCTATTTCTAACGGATATGTGATGCATTCTTGAACTAAGAAATCATAATTTGTTTTTTGTAAATAGGTGCTTAACTCGTTCCAAGAATGAATTTTTTCGACCCGAAGTCCTTGTAAACCCATATTAGGTTTGATGATAAATGGAAATGAAATGTTTGCTTTTTCAATTGAATTTATAATCGTTGCAAGTTTTTGATTGGCTTTGAAAAATAAAGTTTCTGGATAATATTGTTTTGGAATGAGATCATAAATTTCTTTCTTGCTTTCCAAGGCAAATCCTCCGTTTATAATTCTGGGGTTGCTGGCATTAAAAAAACCTAATGAACGCGCTTTGATACTCAAATATATCCAATAGAAAAAGATTGGAAAATAGACCACATTGACGTTCCAATATTCCCAATTTTGGAGTTTATGAATGCTGTTTTTTAGTTTTCTCAAAATGCTATTTTTTCTATTGTTTTGTTGTTTATTCTATCAATATAAGTCATTTCGAGTTTGTCGTTTTTCAACAACAATTGGGTAATGCTTACCGTTTTGGTTTTATCTTCACGATTGATAACCAAACCAAATTCAGTGTTTGTTGCTTTTGTATTGGTGTGAAACGAAAGAATTTTATCTATTGATAATGGCATATTGTATCTGCAAAAATCTTCAAACCATTGTTTTCTTTTAATCCTTTGAATGCGATTATATAAAGTGGCAGATGACCAAATATGTGGTTTTTTAATAGATTTTTCAATAATGTGTTTTTCTACTTCGTCCCATTTTACCTCGGTCAGTATATTATTTTGAAATATGATAAGTGTAAACGGTTCTATATTATCTAAATTCATTTCTTGAAAATGGATTAATGGAAACTGTGCTTGTATGATTTCCATCAAAATAACACCTCTACTTTTGCTGTAATTTGGTTTCTTTTGGTGATTGATGAAGGCACCGTTGAGCAGAATAATAGTTGTTCCGTCTTCTTTGGCCACAATCCAAGTCCCACCTGCTTTTTCGTCTTTTGGATAAAGTAGTTTTATGTCATTTTCTGAATAAATTTTTGGTGCAATTGTAGGACGGTATATTTTTTCATCTCTATTGGATGTCAAAAGAAAACCGTTTTGCAACGGGACAAAACTTACTGTACACATACTTTTCTATATCGGATTGTTGCTGGTGCCAAGCCAAAAGTATCATCAATAAAGGATAATCTATCTAATTCTAATAATCCCACTTTTATCAATGCTTGGTGATGAATACTATGTTCTAAACAGTAGGCTAATTCCCTAAAAATTGAGGTTTTAATTTGTGTTTGCTTGCCTTCTTCGGCGCAAAAATTACCTTCTAAAACAATTGTTTCATCAGGAATATCTTGATCTAAATAGGAGTTGATTGCATTAATTATTTTTATAGCAAAATTTCTATCAGTTTCAATCAATAAGTTTCTTTTACGATTATCATAGTTCACGATTTTTGTATCTAAACCCAAAAGGACACATTGATAGAACTCTACAATATGACGAATGTGCTGTCCTATTGATGCTTGCGAAAGCAATATAGCTTTGTGGTCGTATTGTTCATTGGTTAATTGAAGTAATACTTTTTTTATTTCGTTTAAATTTTCTTGACAATAGGTTCTCATATCTATTTTATTTGTTATTGGGAATTGGATTTTTAAAAAGTAGTAACCAGAAAGCTATGGCAAATGCTAAGTAAATTATACCAACTCCCCATATAAAGAGTGGCGCTTCAGGTACATTTAATAATCCTTTGATTATGGCAAGTCCAGCCATAAAAAAGTAAGCTAAATTTGCCATACCTATTGGGCGATTATAAATTCCGCCAAAGAGGCTTGATTTTGACATCCAATTTAGAATTCCCATAGCAATATTGAAGGCACCAAAAGCTTGAGCAACTAATGTGGCAGTTAGCGTATATTCGATTTTTAAGAATGATAAAAGAATCTCCGGGGCAAAACTTGTAAGGATACCAAAAGCAAAAAACACTACTGAGGAGGTTGTTAGGATGATTTTAGAGTTCATAGTCGTAAATAGGTTAATAATTATAATTTCTTTCGTCGTCTTTTTCAATATCTACTTTAAGAGACAAGACCAATCGATTAACAAAATTGAAATAGGCCACAACCAAGGTTGCATCTAAAATGGCAGCATCTGACAATCCTATTTCTTTGAGTTTGTTTATGTGTTCTGGTTCTTTGAAATCATCTGGTTTTAAGGTTAACTTTTCGGCAAATTGACAAAGTAGAAGCTCTTTTTCAGAAAGTTGGGCTTTCTTGTAATTACTTCTTAAATGCACAATTCGATAGTCATCTTTCCAATAATTATTCAATGCTTCCGAATGATGAATTTGACAGTAATGACAATTATTTGCAACAGATGTTACTACTGCCATCATTTCGCGTTCGGCTCTTGAAAGTTCTGATTTTGAAAACATAATTTCCATATACAAATCAATATGTTTTACAATGCTTTCTGGGCGCAAACTCTGAATTTTATGTACTTCGGCAAGTTGTCCCCGTTTTTGAATTAAATCATCATAGATTTCTTTTAATCTGCCAGTTGCTTCGTGATGTTCTATGGTTTTTATGAGTGCCATATTGTAATTCTATTTATTTTTAAGTGTATAGACGAAAGTATTTTGGTTTCCTGACATTTCAATATATAAAAAAACAACACAGTATTTGCTCTGTATTGGTTTTTGAAAATTTGATCAAATTATAATAGTAGTTAAAAATGATTTTGAGTTGTTTGTTGCTTTATAAAAAATGACTATTGCTAACAAAAGGGTAGAACCAAAAAC
>NZ_JAQTPQ010000073.1 GCF_028712645.1 Flavobacterium sp.
ACATTGGCCATCACAATATTGATGGTTTGATGCTGAAAATCATTTTTGGGTTTAAATCCTAAAGATTTTCCTAAATAGATTTGAGCAACAGGAGCCAATTGGATATAATTATCAGCCGAAGTATGAAAATTTTCCCCAAACGATTTCCGTGCATTTATTTGTAAATCAGTATTAAGATTGGTGTTTAGTAATAAGGTTCCTGCAGTTATCAATGCTGCTGGAGCAATAAATTGTTTATATGAAATTTTATCTTTATTTTTTATAGTTGATAGAGTATCATTTGATTGTGCATTTCCTAAGAAAACAAATGAAGAGAATAGAAGCGTTATGAGTTTGGTTTTCATATTGTCTTAATAAAGATTGGGATTGAATTTTAAAATGTAAATTAGCTTTGCCAAATTTACAAGTAAAGATTTATACTTTTGTTCGAAAACTATGTATTTTTTATCCGAAGAATTGTTTTTTCCTCCTGTCTCTCAAGCCAATTCTGAAGGTATTTTGGCAGTTGGAGGTGATTTATCTCCTGAGCGTTTACTTTTGGCTTACCAAAGTGGAATATTTCCTTGGTTTGAAGAGGATCAACCTATTTTATGGTGGTCACCAAATCCTAGAATGGTTTTGTTTCTCGACGAATTAGTCGTTTCCAAAAGTATGAGAAACATTCTTAATCGGAATATTTTCAAAGTATCGTTTAACCAAAATTTCAGAGAAGTCATTTCGAATTGCCAAAAGATAAAACGTGACGGTCAAAACGGGACTTGGATAACCAATGATATGATTGAAGCTTACTGTAAATTGAACGAATTGGGAATTGCAAAATCAGTCGAAGTATGGCAAAACAATGAATTAGTTGGTGGTTTATATGGCGTCGATTTAGGAAATATTTTCTGTGGTGAAAGTATGTTTTCTAAGGTTTCAAATGCTTCAAAAGTTGCTTTTATAGCTTTGGCAAACCAATTAAGGAACAACTATAAACTTTTGGATTGTCAGGTATATAACGAGCATCTCGAAAGTTTGGGTTGCAGAGAAATTGAAAGAAATGATTTTATTCAGCTATTAAAATCTTAAATTTAGCTGTCGATTCCTTTTCTGAAACAATCTTCCACGTGATCATTGACCATTCCTGTAGCTTGCATATGCGCATAAATTACAGTTGAACCCACGAATTTAAATCCACGTTTTTTTAACTCTTTGCTAATTGTATCTGAAAGGGGAGTTGTTGCAGGAACCTCTTTCAAAGTCTTTCGATTGTTGTCAATGGGTTTACCATTAGTAAATTTCCAAATATATTCACTGAAACTTCCAAATTCTTTCTGTACTTCTATAAAAGCAATAGCATTCGAAACGGCCGCACGAATTTTCATTTGGTTGCGAATAATGCCTGCATCTAATATTAATTCCTGAATTTTTTCTTCAGAGTATTGAGCCACTTTTTTGTAATCAAAGTCATCAAAGGCTAATCGAAAATTTTCACGTTTTTTTAAAATCGTAATCCAACTCAACCCCGCTTGAAAAGTTTCGAGAATTAGGAATTCGAAGAGTTTTTGGTCATCATAAATAGGAACTCCCCATTCTTCATCGTGATATTTTTTGTATAAATCACTCGATAAGCACCAACCACATCTTGTTTTGTTTTCCATTTTTATTGAATTATAATTTCAAATATAACTATAAATCCCATTTCAAATTGCTTCAAAATGGGATTTATGATTTAAAAGTTTTATTCCAGTTTATTCAATTAAATAAGTCGTTTGGATTTATTAATTGGTTTAATTTTATTTTTAAATCTTCATTTAAAAGAGATAATCCCAATTGGAAAGAAGCATTCATCCAACCAAAACCTTCTCTACTAATGTATTCGAAGTCAGTCCCTTGATTTCCATATTCAGTGAAAACTTTGTGAGTTGCAATAACTACATCATATTTTTCAGGTACGGTTCCGTTGTAATCAGACGCATTTTTTGTGATCATCCAAAGCCATCTGTAAATCAATTCTTGGGCTTTAATTTCGTAGCCATAATTAATTAATCCTTGCCAAATTATCATTTGGTGAGGGGGCCATCCATTAGGGAAATCCCACTGACGTTGCATTTGGTCTACCGAAATAGATGAAAGAGCCTCTTCTGAACAACCTGCAATTCCTCCTAAATAAACCAACTTTGACAAACATTTTTCAATCATTTTGTCGGCTTGTTCTTGAGTAGTAATATTGGCCCAAAGCGGAAAGAAACTGGTCGCAGAAAGAAAAATATTTTGTTTTTGTGTTTTGAAATTATAATCAAAAAAGCAACTTTCTTCTTCGTTCCAAAGCAATTGATTCATCAATTTTTTTCGATTTTCTGCTTTTTCAATCCAATATTTTTGATGGTAAGAAGTGTTGTTGTATTCAAAATTATCGTCAAAATATTTAGCAATAATTTCAGCAAAATCCGTTTCATATTTATACAACATTGCATTGAGTTCAACAACATTCAAATCAGCACAAATGGCTTCAATTCGATAGCTTGTATCGTGACCGCTTTCGCGAACACTTCGGTCGTGAACAAAATAAGCATCGAGTTTTTTATTCTCAATTTTTCGTTGGTAATAAAGCTTTTCATATTCAGGAATTGACATATTAGCAGCTTCGGCAAGTGGCTTCAAAATAGCATCATAATGTCCTGATTCCGTTTCTGGAGGCAAACCGATTCCTTGAGCAAAATAGCGATTTAATCCGTTTTCGGTCAGTCGTTTTCCGCTTTCCATCCAAACGGTTTCATATTCTTTGATACAAATTTCAAGTTTTTGTTTCAACCAATTTATATCTTTATTGGGCATCGATTCAAAAACTTCACGAATCATACTAGAGTAAAATGGGGGTTGTGTTCGTGTGAGATAATACGATCTGTTAGCGTTTAGAATCTTGCCATAATGGGTAATTTGATAAGCAAAATTTTCGACCATACTCTCTGCTAAATCTAATTTACCATCCAGCAACAATCCAATATTTTCAAAATAACTATCCCAACCATACATTTCATTGAATCTTGCTCCAGGAACCACAAATGGAAATCCTTCAACATTTTGACCTTCTTTTTTTAAAGCTAAAGCCAAAATTCCTCCTTCGTCATTTATACTGCTCACATATTTCGGAGTAATTATTTGAGGTAATTGCACCACTTTCAAATTGAATTTTGGAGCTAGTTTTTGATAATAATCAAATCCAAAATCGTCTGTAAAAGGAACATAAATTATAGGATTATCTGTTTTTGATTTGGAATCAAGCAACAATTTCTCTAATCCTTTTTCGTCTAAAGTTCTTGTTAATCCATCCCAAAAATAATGGCTAATCATTTTTGAAATTCGATTGGCAGGAAGTTCAAAAACAGAATCTGTTTCGATAAAGTCCTGATTATTTTCTTTGGCAAGTACTAATTCCTGTAATAAATTAGAAAGATGATAGGTTCCTTCAATAGAAATTTCTTCTGTAGTAGATTTTAAAATAAAATACTTTGGGCCTACATCATCAATTGTAATTCTCTTATCTCCATCAGTATCTTCTTGATGTAATAATTGTTCTATAGTCTGGCTTATGTCGAGTTTAATTTTCATTTTTTGAAGTCAATTTTTTTAATATAAAGAATGAAATCAATAAAAATGACATTGGAATTAAAGTATAGAAAAAAGCATTTTCAGGGCCTTCATTTTTAAATAAATAACCGATAATTCTTGAACCTAAAGTTCCGCCCAAAGCCGAAAAGACAACAATCAATCCCGTCATTGAACTGTGTAATTTTTGAGGCAAAGCACTCAATACAACTGAATTCAAAAGCGGGTATATTGGAGCAATAAAAAGCCCTACCAAAGGAAAAGCAAACCCTATTATTGGAATATCAGTAAGCGTATTGATTTCTTTCACTTCTAATCCTACTGTTTTCGGAAGTACAAAAATTACAATAAGTATAGCCATAATTATACAAAAAGTAAGTACCCAAATCCAATTTATTTTTTTTGTTATGATTCCTGCTAATAGTCTTCCTATGGCCAATGTAATAGCTAAAATACTCGCCATCATAATGCTAATATTCTGTGGAAGATGGAGTACTTTACTATTGAAAGTAGGCAGCCAAGACATTATTCCTTGCTCTATCATTACAAACAAAAAAGCACTTATTACAAAAACTATTGTTAGCAGTTTTGTAAATAATTTGAACATTTGTGCAAAATCATCTATCAAATTAACTCCAGGAATTTCGGCTTGGGTTTCAAATTTTGCAAAAAACAAAAAACCAAAAGACAGCAATGAAATACCTGCCAATAACCAATATACATTAAGCCAAGCATCTGGATTTGAATCTGAATTAAATGCAGGAAAAAGAAAATAAGCCAATGCAATTCCTAACATAAAAACCCCTTCGATACTACTCATCAAACTGTTATGTTCTTTTTGATTCTCTGTAACGGTTCCTATTAGTGAATAAACAGAAACTTTAATTAAAGCAAAAGATACTCCAACGGTGGCGAAAAGTATTTTTGCAGCACTGAATGAATTACCAAAATACATACTTATACAAGCTATGGCAACTAATCCCAATCCGATAAGCATCGCTTTTTTATAACCAATTCTAGGTAAAAAAGAGGCTACCAAAAATGAAACTATTGCAATAGGTAAATCTTTGAAAGCTTCTAAAATACTGGCTTGTAATTCGTCCACTCCATAATTTGCTTGAGATTTGAGGATTACAATTCCTACACTGTTAAGCAAAATTGCGAATACAAAATAGTTAAGGTACATTGCTATTTTGATGGAGTTTTTTTTCATACTATTTTGCTTTATTAAATTAATATTGATTTTTATTAATATGGAAATCTATTTTAAATAGCCTTTAAAATCCATTTCATCGGGTAATCCTCCTAGATTTTGAAGTTTTAAAACTGCTAATTTTTGAGCAATTGATATTGTTTCTTCCAAATTTTTATTTGACAATTGTGCGTATAAAAATCCTGTCCAAAAGGCATCTCCAGCTCCTGTTGTATCTTTAATATCTTTTATCGGTAGCGCTTTTTGGCGCAGTATTCCGGTTTGAGAATCAGAGAGAACAACTCCGTCTTTCCCTTTTGTTAAACAAATTGTTTTGGCCCCTAATTTATGAAAATATTGAAATATAAATTCTTCACTTTTCGCTTCGTCAAATAAGCGAAAACAATCGTCATCACTTAATTTTACAATAGGATTTGTTGATAAGTATTCTTTTAAAACTAGTTTAGCTTCCTCACGATTCGGCCAAATTTTTTCCGAAAAATTAATGTCAATACTCGTTTGTAAACCTAGAGAATTAGCTTGTTTTGCGCCTTCTAAAATGGTATTTCTCGCTGGGTTTTTGCTTAATGCAAAACAAGTTGTATGATATATTTTAGCACTTTTGAGCAATTTTTCCGAAATTTGAGTAATATGAATTTGGCAGTCTGCCTGTCTATAGGCAATGAATTCTGGTGTGTTAGTTGATTTTGAAACAAAAATTACCGAGGTTGGATAATCTGCTGATCTTTGAATTTGAGAAGTAAGGACATTGTTTTTCTCTAACTTTCGTACAATAAAATCACCTAATCCATCTTGGCCACAAGTAGCTACTAAAATGGATTTTAATCCTAATTTTGCTGCATTTATAGCCACATTTGTTGGTGATCCTCCCAGAAATCTATGGTAATTTTTTGTTTTTTCTATGGAAGCATTTGTTTCGTGACCGATAAAGTCAATAAGTACTTCTCCAATACTGATAATATCTATTATTTTTTTCAAATTAGAATAAGAATTTAAAATTTGTATTTATACTTTGGTGTAACATTACTGTTGCAGCCCCACTCCAGGCGCAAAATGGAATCCCATTTGGTTTTTTTGTCTTACTGTTGAAATTTTCATAAAAAGAGAAATTATCAACTGAATTTGCATTATTTATATTGTTTAATAAAATTTGTGCTTCTTCTTTTTTTTGTTTAGAAAGTAATGCTAATCCATAAAATCCATTGACCATCGACCAACTTCCTCCATTATGAAATTCGTATGGAAAATTTCTAAACTCATACTTGCAATTATTTTTAATCAAATTCCAATCTAAATCACTTTCTTTTATTGGTGGCCAAAATGCAGGTATTAATTGAAGTGGCATTTGGTTTTTTAATGTTTCAAAATGTTTTAAAATGGAGTCGTGAAATTTCTCATTTCCAATAGTAAGCATTATTGCTAATGAATTTGCAAAAGCATCGAATTGTGATTTATAGCCTGCTGGTGAAAAAGAGCAAGGCATAAAATCTTGAATATTTACTTCTTCGTAGGCTTTTTTATGATACTTTTCTCCAGCTGAATTTGGAGTGAAGTTAATTTCTATTTGCTTTGTGATATTTTCTATTTTGTTTGTTATTTCATCCTCGTTTGCAAAATGATTATAACTTTTTAAAGCCCAAACACGTAATAATTGGTCATACAAAACATAACCATCCGTAATATATTCATCAGCCCAATTTCCTGAAAGAGGAACATAAACAAGATGTTTGTTATTGAATTCCCAAGCGTCAAGTAGCTTCAGGCATTTTTGAATTGCAAGATTATGTTTGGCAACAAATGCTAAATCTTTTTTGTAATAGGCATACTGGCAAATACCAATAATGAACCAAGTTACTGCATCTACACGACCTGCTAAGCCACCATAGCTAACTTCAATTGAATCGCCATTAGTTATAACATTTGAAGGGATTGTTCCGTTTGAATGTTGGTTTTTAGCCAGCGTTTCTAATGTTTTTCTAAAAGTGTCAATCAAGGTTATATCACCAGAAGCTAAAGCAGCTAAACCACATATTACGCCATCGCGAGCCCAAACACTTTTGTAATTAGAAATATTTTGGCTACTTGCTAAGAAGCCTTCATTTGAAGAACATTCCTGAAGTAATTCGATTGCTTTTATATAATTGAAATCTATCATTATATAGTTGCTTCTTTTTTATCGTTTTTAATAAGTAGTGTACAGGCGGCACTTATAATTAATAATGCGCCTGCAAAAGTAATTGCATATCGAGCATCATTGTTTAAAAAATGCTTAAGAATATATCCAAATGTTATGGTTTGAATAAACATAGGAATTACAATCATCATATTAATGATGCCCATATAAACTCCGTAACGTTCTTTTGGGATGTTATTTACAACCAATAAATATGGTATTCCCATCATACTTGCCCAGCCTATTCCAAAACCAGTTATTGCTGGAAATAATAAGTATTTATTTTCTATATGCGGAAAAATCAAAAACCCAATTGCGGCTAACATTAAGCAAGTAAAATGTACATACTTCGCTGAATATTTTTTTGCAAAATAGACTAAAATGAATGCAAAAACAAAAGTAACAATGTTATACCATCCGTTTACTAATCCTGTCCAACTCACCGCTTCACCGTATAATTTCATGTCTTTTTGAGGACTTGTATTCCAAACAGATAGTGCAATACTTTTGGATGAGTTTTGCCAATAGCAAAACAAAGCATACCATTGAAATAAATAAACTAAAGCTAGCTGCCACATTACTTTTGGCATATGTTTTACAGCTTGAACAATATCAATAAATGGAGTTAATACACTAAGTTTTTCCTCTCTCATTTTTTGTAATTCTTCGTCTGTAGGAGGTATTTCTTTTGTGGTGTGAGAGCTCCACCAAACCGATGCGATAGAACAAATTGATCCTAGGAAGAATGAAGCATAAACCCAAGTTGGTAATTTCCCCATTGTGCCTACAAAGATCGTAGGAAATATGAACAAGGAAATGTTTGCTAATGTTTGCCCAAAACCGGTAAAGAAACTTTGTGCTTGAAATCCTGTGGGTTGTTGGGATTCATCTAATTTATCAGCTATAAATGCGCGGTAAGGCTCCATTGCGGTATTATTCCCAGCGTCTAAAATCCACAATAATCCAGCGGCCATCCATAGCGAACTACTGAAAGGGAAAAGGAATAATGCAATGCTGCATACTAAAGCTCCAATAAGAAAAAATGGCTTTCTTCTGCCTCCAAATTTTGGCGACCAAGTTTTATCACTTAAAGCACCAATTATTGGCTGTATTAAAAGTCCAGTTAATGGGCCTGCAAGATTAAGTAGTGGTAATTGGTCTGGGCTTGCACCAAGAAAATCATAAATTGGATTAACTGCACTCTGTTGTAAACCAAAACTATATTGAATGCCAAAAAAACCAACATTCATATTGATAATCTGCCAAAAGCTTAATTTTATTTTCATTTATGTTTTTTTTCCTATTATTCTTTAAATATAATTGTAAAAAATATATTAAGAATAGTATTAAAATAAAAAACGTTTTCGGAACAACCGAAAACGTTTTCGAAACATTATATTGATTCTAAATAATGATTATTTATTTACTCAAATGGAATAATTATCTCCGTTTTCCATTCTAATTCATTGCCTCCATTAAAAGGGTTATCTAAGAAATGTTCTAAAGGTTTATTTCCCAATTTAATATCATTCTTTTTGGCGTAATCTAGTAGTGCAAACCAAGCTCGATCGGAAGTTCTAAAATTGCCGAAATAGGTTGCCTGAAGCCCTTTTTTTGCAGGGATAGTTTTAAACTTTACATCGGCATCAGGAATATATTTTGTATTTTTAGGTATTGGAAAACAATAATTAAAACTAACAATTTCTTTATCTTGATTCCAATCTGTAATTTCTATATATGGCCGATAACCAATTATTTTTATTTTATTTTTATCTAAATAACCTACAATTGTTGCATCATAATTTATCATTGTTTGAGCCTTTTCTTGCATTATACTTTTCATAGAAATATAAGCTACATACATTTCTTTAGAGGATTTTTCGCCATCAATTCTAATTTTAAAATCGTCAATATGATCTTCAAGTCCCATTTTAAAAGATTTTATTTTCTCTATTTGTTCAGTTCTAAACTTGGTTGAAACAAAAGGAGCTGTTAATCTATTATAGAATGAATGATTTATCTCTTTTATTCCAACAGTCACATTTGTAATTGAATCGTTTAGTGATTTCATTTCCCAAGTATATTCCATTTCCGTATTTCCTTTTAACATCCGTTGTTTTATGAAATCAAAGTTTCTCTTTTCTAATACGGTATAATTTTCATTTTTAATTTTAGACTGAGCTGTTGTCCATTCCATAATTCCTTGAGAAATGGTTCCTGTGGCTGTATTAACCTTAAAAATAATGGTATAATCGGATTGTTTTATTAAAAAATACCAAACGGTAAAAGAAAATAAAACGATAATTACTAGCCACTTTAACTTATTATTCATTTGTAGAATTTGATTTATTTTGATTTGAAAAAATTGATTTTATTATTAACTAAATTTCCAACACTTGTACCTTGAACCATACCATTTTCGATTGCAGCTCTATAATGAATACCACCATAAAAACGACTTAAACCTGCTTCTGTTGATGCAGCATCAAAAGATTTAAAAGATCTATTAGGTAATCCAAAAGGCAGTTCAGAACTATCTTCAAAAGAAAAATTATCACCAAAAATGGAAGTCAATATTGTAGATGCAGATTTTGATACTACAGAATGACCACTTGTATATTCTGGAAAGGGAGGCGTTTGTAAAACTGGTTTCCAATCTTCATCCATATGTTGATTGATAACAGTTTCTGGGCGAATTACATTGCTTCTGTATTTTTCATCCCAACAACTAATAAATGCATCAAACATTCCTATTGAAATTTTGGTGTAGGCAAAAACAATTTTGTTAAAATCGGCTTTTGATTTTATACAGGCAATTTTTGTGATTCCCATCCAGTGTGCTCCTGGACTAATTTTCTTTTTAGCAAACATCATATGACCTTGGCTAACGGATACATAGGGATTGCAATCCCAAAATTGAGCCATCTTGATTTGCTCACATCCATCGCCCAATTTCTCCATTGTTTTGCTTATGTCATAAACTTCCTGAACTTGTTTAAAGAAATTTGATTTTTTATCTAACGAAAAAGGGAAAGCGGGAACAGGTTTAAACTGTGAAGCTGAATCTAAAACTAAAGTTCTTATTTCATTCCAATGTGGTTCTATGGCATCCATATAAGCTGGAGGAGTAGGTTGCCATCTTCCTGGTTGGTCAGCGAAAACTGAAAATTTTGACATTGTACGAGTCTCTTTGTAGTTGTCTTTACCCATCCATTTCACGATGCGTTCAGCTACTTTAAGTCCATATTCTTTTGATATTTCAAATTCTTCTGAGTTTTCATCTTGCCATTTTTTATATAAACTATCTCTAAATTTTTCAACTAATTCTTCTGAGAAAACTAATTGCTTGCTTACCTCCATATGAGCAATTAAAGCCGCTAAAGGTTGATTGACCTTACTCTTTGGATCTAAAATTGGAATAGAATCTAACCCTTTTAATTGATGCTGTAAACTAGTATACGTTTTATTATTTTGTGCAATCACTTCATACGCAGCAATATTTGGATAAACAAATACTCGGCTTGCAACTGGAGGTGAGAAAATGTCATGAATCATTATTTCTGTAACATTTTCAATAGATGCATGATATTCATCATTTGTAACTTCAATATGTTTTTCTGTTTTACATGAGATAAATAGAATAAACATTGCTCCTAAAAGATAAATTTTAGATTTCATTTTTTTTATTTTTTTTAGTGATTTTTAATTCTTAGACATTGGCAATTCATAAACCTCTGCCTTTTTATTATTTATGGTTACCAATAAATATTTTTTATTATTTAAGTTTATTATATTTAGATGTCTAACTGTTTTTTGACTCAAATCAATACCAACTTGATTTCCAAGATAAATAGTTTTTTCATCTTTTATTAAAGCTCCAGCAAATCCATCAAATCTACTGTGGTATGGAGTAACTCCAAAATAATTTCCAGCTGCAAAAACGGCTTCATTACTTCCATCAAATTTTGCTTTTACAAAACAGTTTATAGGGGCAACCTGTAGTTTATTAGAAAACGGGACAAAGGTAAATTTGCCTTTGTCATTTCTTAAATATCCCGATTTCAAATTATGTACTTCATATAATTTTGCTTTTTCAAGCATTTGTGGATCAAATATTTCTTCTAAAGTTTTTCCTGCAAAGGATTTATAAGTGTGGAATTTCTTTTTTAGCATTCCACTAAATTCTTCAGACAATTCATCTAATCCCATTGTGGGATAGTATCTCCCATTTTTTTCAACAGCAACTATTGTCTCAAAAGACCAATTATTATCAAAATCGTCATAATACATTTTCATAGGAAACTCATTCGATGCTTTAAATTTAGAATTCATTCCCCAGTTGCCTATTAAATAATCTTCGTCACCATCGTGATCAATATCAAAGGGTTGAATCGATTGCCATAAACCATTTAGTTTTTCTGGCAAAACAGTTTCAGTAATATCTTGAAATTTGCCGTTTTTGTTAGCATAAAATCTTGGTTTCATCCATTCTCCAACTAAAATTAAATCGGGTTTTCTGTCTTTGTTAAAATCAGTAACTATGGCATCTGTAACCATACCTGTTTTTGAAAATAATTTATTTTCGACTATTGTGAAGACGCCTTTATTATTATTTAATAAATAGCAATCAGGATTAGATCCGAAAACATTATTTTTAGAATTATTTCCAATAAAAAGGTCTAAATCACCATCATTATCATAGTCAAACGCTTTTACGACAGAAGCATTTTCAGCTAATTTTGGAAAAGCTACTTTACTTAATTGATTGTTTTTGTTTAGATACAATCGAGAATCTAAATTTGCAGGATTTTCACCACTGCCTGATGCAACAAACAAATCGTTAATTTTATCAGTATTAAAATCTCCTATTACTGCCGATGCATCTTCATAAATAGAATCATTTTCGATTGCAACCGATGATTTTTTAGCAAATCCTGACGCATTTTGAATATAAATAGCTGCTTTTTTACCTTTGGCACTTCCAAAGAATATATCCTCTTTACCATCTCCGTTTAAATCCCCAATTGCTGTTGCGGGACCTCTATCTGAATGCTGATAAGGAATTAATTTTTGTACTAAAAAATCAGTATAATCATTTTCTTGATGTATATAATCAATGCCTAAATTGTTTTTTGATTTTTTGAAAACAGTTAGGACGGATGGATGTAATTTATTATAATAAAATAATTTACGATTTGAATTAGGTTTTATTGTTAGCGTTTGATTGGTTTTTACATTCTTTAATGTTTGGGATGTTTTATCAGGCCAAATCACTAGCAATGAATCGATGCTACTTGTTTTTCCATATCCAAAATGAATTATAGGTTCTGGTGAAGATTGAAATCCTCGGGTAGTTTGCAACTCTTTATATTGCATTTTTCCTTTGTTATATGAAATTACTTTTGTTCCAATCCCAAAAGTATTTTTGCCACCAAACCTCAGTTTTAATTTTAAATAATTTCCTTTCTCATTGGTTTGATTGATATAAACAGAGGCAACACTATTTAGATTATTAGTGATTACATCTAAATCTCCATCATTATCTAAATCTCCATAAGCACTTCCATTAGAAATTATGGAGTCGTTTTCAATCCAATCTGCTGATTTGTTATTAAAAATTAAATCTTTTGAACCTTGAAAAATATAGTTGGTAACCTTGCCATTTGGCATTTTTCGTAACGCTTCTTTATCTAATAATTTTGTAGAATTAATTTTAGTTTTTACTTGATCATTAGATAAGTATTTTACATAATCTAAATCATTTGGTCGTTTTGGAATTCCATTGCATACAAAAATGTCTTGTTCTCCATCTTGGTTATAATCGGCAAATAATGCACTCCAACTCCAGTCTGTAGCTGCAACACCACTCATCAAAGCAGTTTCAGTAAAGTTATTACCTCCTTGATTCAGTTGCAACATATTTCTAGTGTACTGATAATGATACCCTAATTTTTCTGTTCTAACTTTTAGCATTTGAACATTATCATCACCCAATGAAGATTTTAAAACTTTTTCGCTTTCAGGAAGCATATCAAGAGTCAAAATGTCAGGAAAACCATCATGATTTACATCGGCAACATCAAGTCCCATTGTAAAACGGCTTGTGTGACCAAAATGACTTTTTAAACTTTCAGTAAAAGTACCATCACCATTATTCAAGTAGTAATAGTCGTCTTCATGAAAGTCATTGCAAATATAAATATCAGGATTTCCATCAAGGTTAAAATCGGATACGGCAATTCCTAAACCATACCCATTTGCTCCTCCAAAAATTCCTGCTTTTTCGCTTACATCGACAAATTTTCCATTGTCGTTTCTGAATAATTTATCGCCACATTCATAGCTTCTTTTATTTCTAATGTCGGCTTTTCCAAAAGATTCCTCTGTGTGAACTGCATGATTTAGTAAATACATATCTAAATCTCCATCATTATCATAATCAAAAAATGCTACCGATGTGCTATAGTTATCTAAATCTAAGCCATATTCTGCAGCACTTTCTGTGAATGTATTGTCTTTGTTGTTAATGAATAATTCATTATGACCTTCAAATCCATTGATTCCCACAACGGCACAAACGTAAATATCTAAATAGCCGTCGCCATTAACATCTGCCATAATTGAGCCTGTTTCCCAATCACTTTGACCTTCAACACCCGCTTTTGCACTAATATCTTCAAATTTATTTTCGCCTTTATTCAGGTATAGTTTATTTTTTCCTTGATTGGATGTAAAATAAATATCAACTAAACCATCATTATTAATGTCTCCTAATGCAACTCCTCCTCCATTATAATAATAGAGATAGTCTAAAATAGATATTTTTTTGGATTCTAATAATTGGTTATTGAATGTAATATTGCTTTTTGTTGCATCTAGTTTTTCAAATAACAAATCTTGTTTTTTTGAACAACTAACAAATAGTAATGTTATTACTATAATTCTATAAAAATTATTCATTGATTTTAAATATTTTTGGCGTTGCATCATTAATTACCGCAATAATTGAAACAGTATTATTCTTGTTTTTTATTTTTTGAATGTGTTTTACTTCTCCTTTCATATAGAAACCAGATTTGGCGTAGGGCGTCCAAGTATAAGTCCCGTTTTTATTGCCTAACAAAACACTTCCGTAATTTGCATCTAATCTTCCAAACTGTGGTTTGAATTCATATTGATTTCCACCCAGGATAATATCTAAAATTCCATCATTGTTTACATCCAATGTGCTAATGGTATTTACACACGAAAACTGTACTTCTTTTGGCAATAATTTCACTTCAAATTTTCCATTTCCAGTATTTATGGCAATGATACTTTCTTGCGTATTGGCTATTTTTTGAATTGAATTGTTAATTATTTCTTTTGGAAATAATTCTTGAAATGATTTTTTAGAATATTCCTCATAGCTTATATTCTTCTTTTTTATCATCGGAATTTGTTTTGCTAACTCGGATTTTAAATGAACGGGGATATCTTTTCCATCTATTGTTCTAGTTGTAATTTGTTCGATTGTACCATTTGCATCAAAGTCATTCACGAACATTTTCATCGGATTTGTTGCAGTAGCTTTATAAGGTGTGTTTGTTCCTTTGTTGCCAAGAATTAAATCTTTTTTGCCGTCATTATTCAAATCAACACAACTAACGGTGTTCCAAAAACCAGGATAATTGGTTAGATTAGATTGAAATTCAGCCAATCTTCTTCCAGTATTTTTGAAAATTGTTGGAGTCATCCAATCGCCAACCACTATTAAATCTTTTTTGCCATCATTGTCAATATCTTCCCAAATAGCATCAGTAATCATTCCTATTTCTTCTAGTTTGAATGCTTTCTTTCCAATTACATTGGTGAAATTACCTTTACCA
>NZ_JAQTPQ010000074.1 GCF_028712645.1 Flavobacterium sp.
GTATAATTTTTGGAGATGGGGCAGGCGCAGCATTTTTTGAACCCAATTATGAAGGGCTTGGATTGCAAGATGAATATTTGCGAAGTGATGGCATTGGTCGTGACTTTTTGAAAATTGAGGCAGGAGGTTCGCTTCTCCCAACTTCTATCCAAACAATTCATGACAATAAACACAAGATTATTCAAGACGGGAAAACCGTTTTCAAGTACGCCGTAACTAATATGGCCGACTCGAGTGAACTAATAATGAAAAGAAATAATTTGACCAATGAAGATGTAAATTGGTTAGTTCCTCACCAAGCAAATAAACGTATTATTGATGCTACGGCAAATAGGATGAATTTAGATGATTCCAAAGTTCTAATGAATATTGAAAAATACGGAAATACAACATCAGCAACCATAGCATTAGTACTTAATGATTTTGAACATTTATTCAAAAAAGGAGATGCAATTATTTTGGCAGCTTTTGGCGGTGGATTCACTTGGGGATCCATTTACTTAACATGGGCATACGATAAAAAATAAATTTAAACTAAATAATTATGGATTTAAAAGAGATTCAAAATCTAATCAAATTTGTAGCAAATTCAGGAGTTGCAGAAGTTAAATTGGAAATGGATGATGTGAAAATTACCATTAGAACAACATTAGAAGGGAATGTATCCGAAACTACTTATGTTCAACAAATGCCAGCTCAACCGGTTCAACAAGTAGTAGTTCCTCAGCAAATTGCTCCAGCAGCTTCAACTCCAGCACCAGCTGTTGAAAATTCAAATTACATTACCATAAAATCTCCTATTATTGGAACTTTCTACAGAAAACCATCGCCAGACAAACCTATGTTTGTTGAGGTAGGCAGCACAATTGCTAAAGGAGATGTACTTTGCGTAATCGAAGCAATGAAATTATTTAACGAAATTGAATCAGAAGTTTCTGGAAAAATCGTTAAAATTTTAGTTGACGATATGTCGCCAGTAGAATATGACCAACCTTTGTTTTTAGTAGATCCATCATAATCAATTAGGAATTAAAAATTAAGAATTAAAATCTCATAAGAAGATCTTTTTAATTCTTAATTCGTAATTTTTAATTTTTAATTTAAAAAAAGATGTTTAAAAAAATATTAATTGCAAATAGGGGAGAAATTGCACTTCGCATTATTAGAACATGCAAAGAAATGGGCATCAAAACCGTGGCTGTTTATTCTACCGCAGATGCTGAAAGTTTACACGTTAAGTTTGCCGATGAAGCTGTTTGCATTGGGCCACCACCAAGCAACTTGTCCTATTTAAAAATGTCAAATATAATTGCAGCTGCTGAAATAACAAATTCAGATGCAATTCATCCAGGATATGGATTTCTTTCTGAGAATTCAAAATTTTCAAAAATATGTCAAGAGCATAACATCAAATTTATTGGAGCTTCTCCTGAAATGATTGATAGAATGGGCGATAAAGCTTCGGCAAAAGCCACGATGAAAGCCGCTGGGGTTCCTTGTGTTCCTGGTTCTGAAGGACTTTTAGAATCATTCGATCAGGCACAAAAACTTTCTAAAAAAATGGGCTATCCCGTAATGCTAAAAGCAACTGCTGGAGGTGGAGGAAAAGGAATGCGAGCCGTTTGGAAAGAAGAAGATTTATTAAAAGCATGGGAAGGTGCACGACAAGAATCAGCTGCAGCTTTTGGAAATGATGGAATGTATTTAGAGAAACTTATTGAAGAACCTCGTCATATCGAAATTCAAATTGTAGGTGATGCTTACGGTAAAGCCTGTCATCTTTCTGAAAGAGACTGCTCTGTGCAACGTCGTCATCAAAAATTGACCGAAGAAACTCCTTCGCCATTCATGACAGATGAATTACGTAAAAAAATGGGAGCTGCAGCAGTAAAAGCAGCCGAATATATTAAATATGAAGGTGCAGGAACAGTAGAATTTTTGGTTGACAAACACCGCAATTTCTACTTTATGGAAATGAATACCCGTATTCAAGTAGAACATCCAATTACAGAACAAGTAATTGATTACGATTTAATTCGGGAACAAATTATGGTTGCTGCAGGAATTCCAATTTCGGGTAAAAATTATTTACCACAATTGCACGCTATCGAATGTCGTATCAATGCCGAAGATCCTTATAATGATTTTAGACCTTCACCTGGAAAAATAACTACACTTCATATGCCAGGTGGTCACGGAGTTCGTTTAGATACTCACGTATATTCAGGTTACACGATTCCGCCAAATTATGATTCTATGATTGCAAAATTGATCACGACGGCTCAAACTCGTGAAGAAGCCATTAGCAAAATGAGAAGAGCTTTGGATGAATTTGTAATTGAAGGAATCAAAACAACTATTCCTTTTCACAGACAATTAATGGATGATCCACGTTATATTGCAGGAGATTATACCACCGCTTTTATGGAAACTTTTAAAATGAATGACCCAGAATAAAAACTAGATTTATAATATAAAAAAATCCCAACTGCGAAGTTGGGATTTTTTGTTTAGTGAATGTTGAAAATATTATAAGGTTTCTTTCAACCATTTGAAAAATTCTCTTTGCCAAACCAGTGCATTTTGAGGTTTTAAAACCCAGTGATTTTCTTCAGGAAAATAAATAAATCTACTTTTTATTCCTCGTAATTGAGCCGCTTGAAACGCTTCTTGCCCTTGTCCTATTGGAACTCTGAAATCGATGCCGCCTTGAATAATTAATATGGGAGTATTCCATTTTTCTACTCGGCTGGCAGGATTAAATGTTGTATAGGCTTTTTGTGCAACAGCATTGTCTTTTTCCCAATAAGCTCCACCAAAATCCCAGTTGTTAAAGAAAACTTCTTCGGTGGTACCAAACATACTTTGTGTATTGAAAACACCATCGTGGGCAATGAAAGTTTTGAATCTATTGTTATGAATTCCTGCTAAATAATAAACAGAATAGCCTCCATAACTTGCGCCGATACAGCCTAATCGGGATTTGTCAACATATTTTTCTTTGGCTACATCATCAATCGCTGAAAGGTAATCATTCATAACTTGACCTCCCCAATCTTTACTAATTTGCTCATTCCATTCTACTCCGTGACCTTGCATTCCGCGACGATTTGGTGCTACAACAATGTAGCCATTGGCCGCCATTAATTGAAAATTCCAACGAAAAGAATAAAATTGTGTTAATGGAGATTGCGGTCCACCTTGACAATAAAGCAATGTTGGATATTTTTTTGAAGCATCAAAATTTGGAGGAAGAATAACCCAAACCAACATTTTCTTGCCATCGGTTGTGGTAACATATCTTCTTTCGGTTTTACTTAACGCTAATGAATTGTAGGTTGTTGTATTTACATTAGATAATTGAAGCCAAGTTTTTTTCTTTAGATTGTAAGAAAAAATTTCAGATGCATGGTTCATATCTGTTCGAGTAAGAATGATATTGTCTCCTGAAAGACTTACTAATCCAGCAACATCAAAATCGCCATTAGTCAATTGAATTACTTGCGGTAATTTCTTGGTTAAACCTGGGAAATCTACCTCGAATAACTGGATTGTTCCGTCAATTGGTGCTTGAAAATATACTTTTTTGCCATCGGCACTCCAAAGAAAACTTTCAACTGTTCCATCCCAATTTGCCGTCAAATTGATATTCATTCCTTTGAAATTGACAATAATATCGTTTTTATCTGATTCATAACCGTCGCGTTTCATTTGCAACCAAGTCAAATTTCCTGTTGGGGAAAATGCAGGATTAGTGTCATAACCCAAGTTGCCTTCGGTTCTATTAATGGTTTTTCCTGTTTCTAAATTGTATTCATAAATATCTGTATTGGTGCTAGTTGCATAAGATGTTCCCGATTTTTTCTTGCAAACATATAAAATGCTTTTGCTGTCTAGCGACCAAATATAATCTTCATCTCCGCCAAAAGGTTTTTGTGGACTGTCGAAATTTTCTCCTTTCAAAATGTCGATTCCAACCGAACCTTCTTTGTTTTCTTTATAAAAAATATGATTGAATTTACCTTCATTCCATTTGTCCCAATGACGATAATCTAATCCGTTATAGATTTGAACATTCGATTTTTCCAATTCTGGATAAAAATCTTTTCCGTGAACTTTGTCAATTTTTACCTCTTCATCATAAACAATATATTTGCCATCAGGGGAAGTGTTTTTGTCATTCAACAAATCTTTGGTCGAGGTCATTTCTGTTGGTGTTCCTCCGTTTATAGGTAAAGAATAAAACTTGGAATTCGATTTATTATCTTCAATAGAAGGAAAATTGACTTTATAAATTACATTTTTCTGGTCTTTAGAAATTCCTAAAACAGTTACTCTTCCTAATTTCCAGAGCAATTCTGGTGACATTGTGTTTTGCGCTAGTGTACTTAAGTTTGTCATTATCAATATTATAAAGGCTATTTTTTTCATTAGAATAGGGAGATTTATTATTTTTTAAAAATACAAATTCTAAATGTTTTACTAACTGTTGTTTTATGGTTAATTTTGAAGAATAAATTATTATTTTTAATTCGTAAAAATTATCAGATTTAATAGAATGGCAACGAAAATTACATCAAAAAAATCAGCTGCAAAAAAGAAACAACCAGCAATAAAGGAATCAGTTGGTTTCAAGGGGAAGCTAACTCGTTTTTTATTCAAGGCCGTTCTTTGGTTTTTCGGGTTGTCCATCTTTTTTGTGGTACTTTTTAAGTTTGTGCCAGTACCATTCACGCCTTTGATGGTTATTCGAGTAATTGAGAATAAATCAGCTGGAAAGGAATTTTATTTTAGCCACGATTGGGAACCGATAGAAAACATTTCAATCAATTTGCAAAAAGCAGTAATTGCCAGTGAAGACGGTACTTTTCTTAGCCATAATGGTTTCGATTTTAGAGCGATGCAAAAAGCCTATAAAAACAATGAAAGAGGAAGAAGAATAAAAGGGGGAAGTACAATTTCACAACAAACCGCTAAAAATGTATTCTTGTGGCAAGGAAGAAGTTATTTACGTAAAGGATTGGAAGCTTATTTCACCGTTTTGATAGAATTAGTTTGGGGTAAAGAACGAATTATGGAAGTTTATTTAAACAGCATCGAAATGGGTGACGGAGTTTATGGAGCTCAAGCTGCCGCAGAACATTGGTACAGAAAAGATGCTTCAAATCTGACGAAAATTCAAGCCGCTGGAATCGCAGCAATTTTACCAAACCCAAGGAAATATTCCGCGACAAGCTCTTCTTCTTATATCAACGGACGAAAGTCCAAAATTGTTCGAATAATGGGACATATTGGTAAGATTGAGTATTAAAAAAATACCGCAAATTCACAAATTTTTTTAGCCACAGATTACACAGATTCTCACATATTTTTTAATATAGCAAAAGACACTTTGTAAGTCTTTGTGCCTTCTTTATGAGATTTGTGTTAAAATTTTGACCAGTTGGTTGACGTAAAAAAACAATTTGCGAATTTACGGTTTAAGAATTTCTTCTAAATATTAAAATTCAATCCCAAAACAATGTTTCTTCCTATATTAAGAATTCCATCAGTTTTCAAACGAGAAAGATGAGCAATATAGCTTTTGTTTAGTAAATTATTACCGTTTAAATTAATGTCAAAGGCAGTTTTTCCTAATTTTAGTTTTCCACCAAAACCTAGATTTAGCAAAGTATAACCATTTGATTTTGTTTCAAAACCACTCACATTATTTTGATTGAAAGTTGTTGAAACATTTAACGTAGCAAAGCCGTTTTCAAGCCAATTATTGATTTTGAATTCACTTCTTAGGGTGTTATTCCAATTATTTGCAGGAATTAAGGGCAAGTAATCTCCATTTTGTTTTTTGCCAGTAACGGTTTCAAAACTGGTTTCAAAGTGCAACCAATCTAATGGATGTGGATGAAAATGCAATCCAATTTCGCCACCATATAGATTGGCATTATTTTGAACATAATCATATACATCGTTACTGTTAATTTGGGTTCCTGCTGGCGAAGCATAAATATAATTGTTTACACTATTATAGAATCCGTTGGCAAAAAACTCAAAATGGCTATTTTTATATTCTAAATTTAAGTCGGTTTGCACATTTTGTTCTGTTTTCAAATTAGGATTTCCTACTTCATAACGATTCGTTCCTTCGTGAACACCGTTTGAAGTCAATTCGGCTAAGTTTGGTGCTCTAAATCCAGAAGCCAAGTTGGCTCTTAAAATAAAATCTTTTGCCAAATTAGTTTTGTAACCTAAAGAGGCATTAAAACTGTTGAATGATTTATTGAGCGCTTCAAAAGAGCCTTCCTCTCCAGAAATTCCGTGACTTTCACTTGTAATTTTTCGATTATCAAAACGAATTCCTGCTTGAATTACATTCGTTTTCCATTCATAATTACCAGTTCCAAAAACTCCAAAATCATCAGTTGTTGCATCAGGAATTAAATATTCTTCACCCGAATTTTTATTGGTTTGGCTCATTCCTTGAATTCCTATTATAGATTCAAATTTCCCGAATTTGGGTAAATGATATTTTGCGTCGTAATTGAAGGTTTTTAGTTTCATATGCAAAACGGCAATATTTCCTTCTGCTAATTCGCTTCGGTCATTGTCAATATAACCCAAATCAAAATCTAATTTTGAGTTTTTGAAGAAAAAGATATTGTTTAAACTAAGCAAATGATTATCAATAGCCTGACTTGGAAATTCCGGTTTTTTGCTGGTAGTTTGTTCCGCTATTCCATTTTCTGGTATTCCTAAAGCTAGTTTATTGAAATTATATCTAAAAACGCTTGAGAATTTCGAATTGCTGTAACCAATTCCAGTTTTGAAATCCGTTTCGTTATATCGTGTATTAGTAACACGGTTTCCATCAGGAATTTTATAATCAGAATGTGTGTTGTAAGTTCCTCTAGCTAAAAACTTCCAATTTTCTGTCGAGGTTTTTAATCCCAAAGACGAATTACTTCCTAAAGTATTCGAAAATAATTTTTGACTGAAATTGGCATTGAAAGTATTGGCATCAGCGAATTTTTCTGGATTAAAATACAAAACACCTCCCAAAGCATCCGAACCATAAAGTAGCGAGGCTGGGCCTTTAATCACTTCAACACTTTCGACTCCAGCATCATTTAAACCCAAACCGTGTTCATCTCCAAATTGTTGATTTTCTACTCGAACACCTTGAGAATACACTAAAACTCGATTACCGCTCAACCCACGGATTACAGGTTTTCCGATAGAAGTTCCAGTCGAAATTTGTGAAACTCCAGGAATAGTCGCTAGTCCTTCGATTAAAGTTGCTGTTCCTTTTTGTTGCAATTCTTTAATACTTTCGTGCTCCACTTTCATCACATTTTGCGATTGTATTTTATTAAAAGCTGTTGAAACAATCACTTCGTCCATTTGAAAAGCCTTTTCGTCAAGGATAATATTTAGTGACGTTTCTTTTTGTTGGACATTTATAATTTTATTTTGAGTTGTAAATCCTATAAACTCAAATGTCAATTTGACTTTTCCGTTTGGAATATTGGTTAAGGTATAATTTCCATTTTCGTCAGTCGATGTTCCTTTGTGTAATTCTGGAGCATAAATAGAAACTCCAATTATAGCTTGGTTTTTGGTATCAGTTATTTTTCCGGAAATGATGTTTTGAGCGTTTAGTATAGCTGAGAATCCTATAAATAGGGCAATTATAATTTTTTTCATTTGAAATGATTTTATTGTTGAAAATTTAAGTCTAGACCTAACAGGTTTTTAAAACCTGTTAGGTCTTTTAAAAAACTATATTATTTAAACAATAAAACTAGGTGGCGCTCGAAGCGCAAAAAGGCTTCCTTTGAAGAATTGGGTAATTGCTCTGGATTTGAAAAAAGTATATCCAGAAGGAATGTTTATTTTTTTGAATTCAAATTGAGAAATTTTCGAAGTAACAAAACTACTTAAAGTAAAATTACAAACAAAACAATGATCAAAATTGTGGTGTTGATGCGTAATTTCTTTGCTTGAATTGTAGGTGTGGTGGCAATTTTTTTCGGAAAGTTGTTTTGCCAAATGCTCATAACTATGCACCGATTGAAACAGTATCGAAAACAACACTGCAATCATCAAGAAATAATTTAATAGGGCAAATTTCTTTTTCATTGGGTGCAAAGATAGAATTTGAAATGAAAAATCCGACTACTTTAACACTATTTAAAGTCAATCGGATTTTTGAAAATTAGGCGAAATAGGTTTTACACCAAATTATGTGCTACTAAATATTGTGCAATTTGAATCGTGTTTGTTGCAGCTCCTTTTCTTAAATTGTCTGCTACAATCCACATATTCAATGTGTTTGGTTGGCTTTCATCACGACGAATTCTACCTACAAAAACATCATTTTTCCCTTCGGCATATCTAGGCATCGGATAGGTAAAAGTGTCTAAATTGTCCTGAACTACAATTCCGTCAGTTTGACTCAAAATAGTTCTTATTTCGTTTACATCAAAATCATTGCTGAATTCCACATTTACTGCTTCGCTATGACCACCAACAACTGGCACACGAACTGCTGTTGCAGTTACCGCAATACTGTTGTCGCCAAGTATTTTTTTGGTTTCATTAGATAATTTCATTTCTTCTTTGGTGTAACCATTGGCTTCAAAACTATCGCATTGTGGAATACAGTTTCTGTTGATTTTATATTTATAAACCATATCTCCCTCAATTCCTGCACATTCGTTTTCGAATTGTTGCACTGCTTTTACACCAGTTCCAGTAATAGATTGATAAGTAGAAACAACAACGCGTTTGATATTGTATTTTTTATGTAATGGTGCTAAAGCCAGAACCATTTGAATAGTCGAACAGTTTGGATTGGCTATGATTTTATCTTCTTTGGTCAATTCTGAAGCATTGATTTCAGGAACAATCAATTTTTTGGTTGGATCCATTCTCCAAGCGGAAGAATTATCAATAACTGTAGTTCCTGCTGCTGCAAATTTTGGTGCCCAATCTAATGAAGTTTGGCCTCCAGCTGAAAATACAGCAATTTCAGGTTTCATATCGACAGCAGTTTGTAATCCTACTACTGTGTGTTTTTGACCTTTGAATTCGATTACTTTTCCAACTGATTTTTCAGAAGCTACAAGAATCAATTCGGTGTAAGGAAAATTGGTTTCTTCAATTACTTTTAACATTATTTCGCCAACCATTCCAGTGGCTCCTACAACTGCAAGTTTCATATTATCTATTTTAAATTTTATTTCTTAATTTGAGATACAAAAGTAAGTAATATCTAATTCAAAACAAGCGCATTCACAAAAAATAACAAAATGTTATATTTATAACAAATAAAAGAACCACGCTGTTATACGTGGTTTAGTTAGAATATATAATGTAGCGGAAATTTATTTTTTTAACAAATCTCTGATTTGTATAAGCAATTCTTCTTGAGTTGGTCCGGCAGGTGCTGGAGCAGGAGTGGTAACTTCTTCTTTCTTTTTTGAAGCATTAATTCCTTTGATAATCATAAATAGAACAAAAGCAATAATAATGAAATTAATTACAGCTGATAGAAACATTCCGTATTTTACTCCACCCAAAACAGTGAGTTCTTCGATCTTAGATAAATTAGCTGCTGATAATGCTGGTTTTAATAAAAGAGGTGTAATGACATCTTCTATTAATGAGCTGACAATTTTGCCAAAAGCACCACCTATGATAACCCCAATTGCAAGATCTACGACATTGCCTTTCATCGCAAAGGCTTTAAATTCTGAAATCATTCCCATAATTTTTTTTAATTTTTCGTTAATACTAATTACGAATATATAAATTATTTTTTATTCTCGATAAAAAACACGTTTTACTCTTTGGGAAATGCTAGTAAGAATTTCATACGGAATGGTTTGCAATTGATTTGCCATAAAAGAAACGCTTGGACTTTCGCCAAAAATAATCACAGAATCACCCTCTTTGCAATTGATTTCTGTCACGTCAACCATTAACATATCCATACAAATACTACCAATAATGGTTGCTTTTTGATTGTTAATCGTTACAAAACCAACTCCATTTCCCCAATGTCTCGAAATTCCGTCAGCATAACCAATTGGAATTGTGGCGATTTTTGTTGGTTTCTCGGCAATAAATCGTCGTCCATAACCTACACTTTCTCCTGTTTGAATGGATCTGATTTGTGAAATTATAGATTTTAAAGTCCCCACGTTTTCTAAATATTTCTGTTCTTCATCATCATTAGAAACACCATAAAGTCCAATTCCTAGGCGAACCATATCGTACTGCGCTTGCGGAAAATTACTAATTCCTGAAGTGTTCAGTATATGACGAATAGGTTTTATTTGCAATTCAGCTATCAATTTTGATGACAATTTTTCAAACAAATTGAGTTGAGAATTTGCAAAATCTTGATGTTCTATAGCATCGCTTGTGGCCATATGCGATAAAATACTTTTTAGGGTCACGAATTTGTTTCCTTTTAAAGTTGCAATTAATTCATCTAAATTTTCTTCTTCGAAACCCAAACGGTGCATTCCTGTGTCGAGTTTGATATGAATAGGGAAGTGTTTCAGTTTTCGTTTTTCGGCAATTTTTAGGAAAGCATTTAAGCCTTTTAAACTATAAATTTCAGGTTCTAATTTATATTGTATGATAGACGAAAAACTGGTTGTTTCTGGATTTAAAACCATTATTGGCAACATAATTCCAGCATTCTTTAACGAAATTCCTTCATCGGCAAAAGCTACACCCAAATAATCTACCTTATGATGTTCGAGCAATTTGGCAATTTCAAATCCACCACTTCCATAGCCAAAAGCTTTTACCATTACCATCATTTTGGTAGTAGGTTTTAGTTTTGATTTATAAAAACTCAGGTTGTGGCTAATGGAATTTAAGTTGATTTCCAAAACGGTCTCGTGGGTTTTCTCTTCTAATGCAGCGACTATTTCTTCAAATTGAAAATGTCTCGCTCCTTTTATCAAAATGGTTTCGTTGACAAAATTTAAATAGTTGAAATTCAGAAAAAAGTCGGCTGTATTTTTAAAAGTGACACAGTTGGTAAACTTGTGTTTGAATGTCGAAATGGTCTCGCCAATACCAATAACTCTATTGATTTTATTAGAAGTTATCAATTGTGAAACTTTCGAATACAATTCTTCATTTGACAAACCACTTTGAAAAATATCCGAAAGAATTAGCGTTTTATTTTTGTATTGTTTTTGACTTTCCAGAAAATCCAAGGCAATTTTCAATGACTGAAAATCGGAACTGTAACTATCATCAATCAATGTGGTGTTATTGATTCCATTTTTGACTTTCAACCGCATTTCCACAGGATAAAGCCATTGCATTCGGTTTTGAATCGTTGTTTTATCATATTTAAAACTCAACAAAACCATCAAACAAGTAACGGCATTTTCTACCGAAGCTTCATCTTGAAAAGGGATTTGTATATCAAAATGATCTTTGCCGTATCTAATTTGTAGAATTGTTTTGTCGTCGATTGCTTTTTTTACAACAAATACATCGGCAGTTTCATCGCTATAACTCCAAGAAAACGATTTTATTTTAGATTCTAAAAGTGTGTCAACAATCTTGTTTTTTTGATAAATGATTAGTTTCGAATGTTTGAAAAGTTTTAGTTTTTCTTTGATTTTTTTCTCCAAATCTTCAAACCCTTCATCGTGAGCCGAACCGATATTAGTGATGATTCCAATGGTTGGACGAATGATTACTTCCAATTTTTCCATCTCGTTCATTTTCGAAATTCCTGCCTCAAAAATTCCCAAATTGTGCTTATCGTTAATCGAAATCACCGATAATGGAACTCCAACTTGTGAATTGTAGCTTTTGGGACTTCGAATAATATTGAAATCAGGATTTAAAAGGAAGTTTAACCATTCTTTGACAATAGTTTTACCGTTACTTCCTGTCAATCCGAAAACTGGAAATTTAAAAAGACTTCGATGATGAGCTGCAAATTGTTGCAAAGCTTCCAAGGTGTTTTCGACAACTAAAAAAGTCGCTTTGTTGGATAATTTTTCAGGAATGTGTGTGACTACAAAGTTTTGAATACCTTTTTCGATTAAAGCTGAAATGTAAGTATGGGCATCGTTATTGGGTCCAACTAAGGCAAAAAACAATGTTTTTTCATTGTTTTGCAAAGAACGGCTGTCAATGGATACATTATCAATTGTGCCGTTATTATCTCCAAACCTTTTGGCATGAAGAATTTTTTCGATGTTCTGGATAGATAAAGTCAAGGGTCTAACTTTTTGTGTTGAAATTAAAAATTATGTTGGTGTCATTACTGAAATTTAGGAGTTTTTTTATTTAAAAAACGGTTGCCAGTGCTGATTTTTTGTATGTATAAAAATACAGAATAAATGCTTACAAGGAGTGAAAATTAGCTTTTTTCTAACAATTCTTTTTAAAATGATTTGTTTTTTGAAAAGGTAAATATATTCTTTGTTATTATTTTGAAAATTGGTTTTCAAAATCATTATACATTGTCCATAATTCAAAAACAGGAACAAGTTTTTTAGTCACTTTATCAATTTCTTTTCCTTCTTTGGTAAACAAATATGGATAGAAACTGAATGATTTGTCAAAATCAGTTTTTGTGAAATCTTTATCAAATGTTTTCCATTTAAAATTGGAATAAAACTCATTTATTTTCTTTGAAAAACAGAAAAGTAAAAAATCTGAATAACTCAAATCGAGATTTTCCCATTTCAAAGTGTCTGGGGATAAATAAAATACTTTCCCTAGATTGTCCGATGAAAGAAAACCTCCATTGATAGCAAAAAAACCACCAAAAATATCGTCAGCAATTAATAGAAATTTAGGGTTCTCATCTTTTGTAAAAGATTTATCTCTATTCCATTCCATCATACCACGATTGAGTTTTATGTTTCCTGAGCCTAATATTCGTATTATTCCATCTTCTATTATAATGCCTCCTGTTTCATATATAACCGCTCCCATTGGGGAATGTGTAGTAACTTGAGCTCTTTCGATTTCTTTATCTGCTCTAATTTTGTCTTTTGGTAAAACAACAACTTTAACTTCTGCGTTTTTTATCCAATCTTTAACAAATATCCAAGCTGGATCTGAAGTATTTGTTAATTCTGATAAAGACTTTCTGTTTTGTCCTATAGAAAAAAAAGGAATTAGCATTAAGAAATAAAGTATTGCAGTTTTCATTGACTATTTTTCTTCGTCTTTTTTCATCGCATAAAAATATGCGGCGCGACTCAAGGGTTCATATTCTTCGGTTTCGCCAAGCATAACGAGTTTGTCATTATCGGGTTTTCTAAAGCTGTAATTGGCTAAATTTCCGGTACGTGTACAAACAGCGTGTACTTTGGTAACATATTCGGCTGTTGCCATTAACGCTGGCATTGGTCCAAAAGGATTGCCTTTGAAATCCATGTCTAATCCGGCAACAATAACGCGAATGCCTTGGTTGGCCAAATCATTGCAAATTTTTACGATTTCGTCATCAAAAAACTGAGCTTCGTCAATACCAACTACGTCACAACCTTGCGCCAAAATCGCAATATTGGCTGCGGCGGGAACTGGTGTAGAGCGAATTTCATTGGCATCGTGCGACACGACCATTTCATCGTGATAACGCGTGTCGATGGTGGGTTTGAAAATTTCTACTTTTTGTTTGGCAAATTGTGCTCGTTTAAGTCTGCGAATGAGTTCCTCGGTTTTGCCCGAGAACATTGAACCGCAAATTACTTCGATCCAACCAAATTGTTCTTTATGATTTACTGTGTTTTCGAGAAACATTTTGTATTTTTCTTGCGCTTAAAATGAATAGTTTTTATTACTTTGTAACGAAAACAAATTTATTAAAAAAGATAGACCTTACTCACTATAATTTCAAAAGTTATGAAGAAAAAATTGGAAGCCGACTTAATGAGCATCGCACACAGGGTATTGCAAATTAAAAACAAATCTGACATCAATCAATTATGTATTGAAACAAGAAGGCTGTATGAAAAATTGGCTATTTTGCAATTTGTTGAGGAACATTTTGAGGGAGTGAAACCAACCATTGGTCAAGCCGAAATTGTAGAAAAAATGAAACAGTTTTTCGAAGAAAATCATTTGTCTGCGTCTGCACCAAAGAAAGTTAAGGAAGAAATTGTTGTCGAAGAAATTGTTGCGGATGAAGTCATTGAAGAAGAAATTGTTGTTGACGAAATCGAAGAAGTTTTAGAAGATGAAATCGAAGAAGAATTGGAAGAAGACACAATAAACGAAACTTCTGATGAAGAATTTATTAATAATGAATTTCGCCCCGCATTTGAATTAGACGACGACAATGATGAAAATGAAGTGGAAACTCCAAAAGAAAAAGAAGAGGCTCAAATTTCTTTCTTTGATTTATTGGGTGGAGATTATAGAGAAACGACTTTTGTAAAAGTAGATCAAAGTGAAGAATTATCTTCTGAAACCAATGTTAATGTACCTAAAGTTGCTGACTTTCAAGAGCAAGAGCCTGAAAATTTTATGGGAGAAAGCACAGAAGATATTGAGCCAAAATCAATTTCTTTGAACGATAAGCTTTCAAAAGGAATTAACATCGATTTAAATGATAGAATTGCCTTCGTGAAACACCTTTTTGGAAACAGTGACGAAGATTTTAACCGGGTTTTAAACCAGTTAATCACCTATGATAGTTTTGATGAA
>NZ_JAQTPQ010000317.1 GCF_028712645.1 Flavobacterium sp.
ATTTTTTGCTGCGGCTGCGCCGTGCGTTCGATCACGAAGCCGCCCATGATGAGATAGTCCATCTCCGTGTTCATGGGCTTTTGAGGGGTCAAAATTCAATAAATCAATATTAAAAAACAAGATTTTAAAGGTAAAATATTTAATATTCTTTTTTTAGCACTATGTTTTCAAAAATATTCGTAAAAACAAACTAAAAGGTTTTGTTATTTTATAAAAAACTGTACTTTTGAAAAATCAAATGGCAAATAACAGCAAAACATATCAATCTTCGATAACAACTCTAATTAGAGTTGCACTTTCTGTTACATCTACCATTACTACAACAACTACCACTACCCTTTAAGGGTATACATTTTACATATAATCCAGTTTTCGTACTTTTTTCTAAATGAAGAGAGTTCATAGGTGTATAAAAAACATTGTATTTTTAAAAATAAAACAAACAAAATGAGAGTATTAAAATTTGGCGGAACTTCGGTTGCCAATGCACAAAATATAAAACTAGTATTAGATATAGTTATCAAAAAAGCGGAAAAAGAAAAATTAATTGTTGTTGTTTCTGCTTTTACCAAAGTTACCGATTTGTTGGTTCTTGCTTCTCAAAAAGCTTCTTCAAATGACGAAAGTTTCAAAGAAATTGTTGCCGAAATCGAGAAAAAGCATTTAGATGCTATCAAAGAATTAATTCCTGTAAGCGAGCAAAGCAGTGCTTTGAGTCACATTAAAAGAATTATCAATCATCTTGAAACATTACTTGAAGGCTGTTTCCTTTTGGGTGAATTATCTCCAAGAACATCCGATACCATCTTAAGTTTCGGGGAATTATTATCTTCTTATATTATTGCTGAAGCATTTAAACAACAGCATAAAAACTGTGGCTACAAAGACAGTCGTGAGTTAATAAAGACCAACAATAATTTTGGGAAAGCTGCCGTTGATTTTGAAATTTCAAATCAATTAATTGCCGATTATTTCAATTCGAATGAGTCTCAAATTGTAATTATGCCAGGTTTTATTGCAACTTCAGTTGATGGAATTGGCACAACACTGGGTCGTGGCGGTTCCGATTATACTGCTGCAATTTTGGCTGGAGCATTAAACGCTTCTGAATTGGAAATCTGGACAGACGTAAACGGAATGTTTACTGCCAACCCGAAAGTGGTGAAACAAGCGCAACCTATTGCTTCCATTTCGTACCAAGAAGCGATGGAGTTATCGCATTTTGGAGCTAAGGTTTTGTATCCACCAACAATTCAACCCGTATTCAAAAAAAATATTCCGATTTGGATTAAAAATACTTTCGAACCCCAAGCCGAAGGAACTTTTATTTCCAATGATGTTCCAAAACATAGTAATCCAGTAAAAGGAATTAGTTCTATCGACAATATTACTTTAATTACCCTTGAAGGTTCAGGAATGATAGGTGTTGCTGGTGTTTCAAAGCGTTTGTTTGAAGTGTTGTCACACGAAAATATCAACGTGATTTTTATTACTCAAGCTTCATCAGAGCATTCCATCTGTATTGGGATTTTAAATGCCGATGCTGAAATCGCCGAAAACGCCATCAACAAAGCTTTTGCAATAGAGATTTCTCAAAATAAAATTGATCCTTGCATTATCGAAAAAGACTTGTGTATCATTGCATTGGTAGGTGAAAATATGAAAAATCACCAAGGATTAAGCGGTCGAATGTTCAGTACTTTGGGGAAAAATAACGTCAACATTCGAGCCATTGCACAAGGTGCATCCGAAAGAAATATTTCGGCAGTAATTAACGAAAGAGATGTAAAAAAAGCATTAAATGCCCTTCACGAAAACTTCTTTGAGGAAAATACCAAACAATTAAACTTGTTCGTAATGGGAGTTGGGAATGTTGGTGAAAAATTCATCGAGCAAATCCATCAACAGAAAAAATTCTTGAAAGAGAATCTGAAAATAAACCTGAGAGTTATCGCTTTGTCCAGTTCCAAAAAAATGTATTTTGACGAAGAAGGAATTCCGCTAAAAGATTGGAAATCTTTATTGGATAATGGCGAAACTGCTACTTTGGAAGCTTTTATTTCAAAAGTAAAATCACTCAATTTACGCAACAGTATTTTTGTTGATATTACAGCAAATCAAAGTGTTTCTGAAACGTATGAACAATACTTGAAACAAAATGTTGCTGTGGTGACTTGCAATAAAATTGCCTGTTCTTCATCGTATGATAACTACAAAAACCTCAAAAATCTTTCCCGTCAATACAATGCACCATTCTTGTTTGAAACTAATGTGGGTGCTGGTTTACCTGTTATTGACACAGTGAAAAATCTGATAGCTTCGGGCGATAAAGTCAATAAAATTCAAGCGGTTTTATCAGGAAGTTTGAACTTTATTTTTAACAATTTCGACGAAAATAATTCCTTTCACGATGTCGTAAAAGAAGCTGGAATTCAAGGATTTACTGAGCCAGACCCAAAAATTGATTTAAGCGGTGTTGACGTTGCGAGAAAGATATTAATCCTGATTAGAGAAAGCGGTTACCAATTCGACATTGAAGATATTGCTAACAGATCTTTTATGCCAGCAGAATGTTTGGCGACAACAAATAATGAAGATTTTTTCAAATCATTAATCAAGAATGCAGCTCATTTCGAGAATTTATTGGCAGAAGCCAAAGCCAAAGATTGTCGTTTAAAATACGTTGCTACTTTCGAAAATGGTAAAGCAAGCGTTGGATTAGAATTTATCCCAAAAGAAAGTCCATTCTATAATTTAGAAGGAAAAGACAATATTGTACAATTTTACACTGACCGTTACATTGACCAACCTTTATTGATAAAAGGTGCAGGTGCAGGTGCTGCAGTTACAGCTTCGGGAATTTTTTCCGATGTAATCCGTGTAGGAAATATATAAAATTAGTTTCAAGTTTCAGGTTCCGAGATAACTTTAAACCTGAAACCTGAAACCTGAAACAAAATACTATGAATGAAATAAAACTATTTTGTCCTGCAACAATCGCCAATCTTTCCTGTGGATTTGATGTCCTAGGACTTTGCTTGACTACTGCGGGTGACGAAATGATTATTCGAAAATCAGATATAAAAGGCGTTCGCATTACTAAAATTGTGGGAGCAGATTTGCCAATGGAAACCGAAAATAATGTTTCTGGAGTGGCAGCTTTGGCACTATTAGAAGAAGTCGAAACGGACTTCGGTTTTGAAATCGAAATCTACAAAAACATCAAAGCAGGTAGTGGAATCGGAAGCAGCGCGGCTAGTTCGGCTGGAGCTGTTTTTGGAATCAACGAATTATTAGGTCGTCCTTTTACACGTAAAGAATTAGTAAAATTTGCGATGCAAGGCGAAAAATTGGCCAGCGGAAATGCTCACGCTGACAACGTTGCTCCTTGCCTATTGGGTGGTTTTACTTTGGTAAGAAGTTCAAATCCTTTGGATATTATTAAAATAGATAGTCCGTCAGAATTGTACGCAACAGTCGTTCATCCTCAAATTGAGCTGAAAACTTCGGATGCACGTTCGGTTTTGAAGCAAACTGTTTCCCTGAAAAGTGC
>NZ_JAQTPQ010000318.1 GCF_028712645.1 Flavobacterium sp.
TTGGAGACCGCTATTCTACCCTTGAACTACGTCCGTTCGTTAAAAACCAGTAACACCCACAGGTGTTACTGGTCTTATAAACATTATTAATTTATACTATAGTATTTCAGTAACCTGACCTGCTCCAACAGTTCTACCACCTTCGCGGATAGCAAAACGTAAACCTACATTCATAGCAATTGGGCTTAACAAAGCAACTTCAATAGTTAAGTTATCTCCTGGCATTACCATCTCTACTCCAGCTGGTAAAGTAATAACTCCTGTTACATCAGTTGTACGTACGTAAAACTGTGGACGGTAGTTATTATGGAATGGAGTATGACGACCACCTTCTTCTTTTTTCAAGATATACACCTCAGCTTTGAAGTGATTGTGTGGTTTTACTGACCCTGGTTTAATGATAACCATTCCTCTTTTAATATCAGCTTTATCAATACCTCTTAAAAGTAAACCAACATTATCTCCTGCCTCACCTCTATCAAGGATTTTACGGAACATTTCAACTCCTGTAATAGTAGAAGTCAATTTTTCAGCTCCCATACCAATGATTTCAACAGCATCTCCTGTATTAGCAATACCTGTTTCGATACGACCTGTAGCTACAGTTCCACGACCTGTAATTGTAAATACATCTTCAACTGGCATCAAGAATGGTTTCTCTGTATCACGTACTGGCTCTTCAATCCAAGCATCAACAGCCTCCATTAATTCAATAATTTTAGGAACCCAAACTGGATCATTATTCAAACCACCTAAAGCAGAACCTTGAACTACAGGACAATTGTCTCCATCATATTCGTAGAAAGACAATAAATCTCTAATTTCCATTTCAACAAGTTCCAATAATTCTTCATCATCAACCATATCCACTTTGTTCATGAATACAACCATTCTAGGAATACCAACTTGACGACCTAACAAGATGTGCTCACGTGTTTGTGGCATTGGTCCATCAGTAGCAGCAACAACAAGAATAGCACCATCCATTTGAGCAGCACCTGTAACCATATTTTTTACGTAATCCGCGTGACCAGGACAGTCAACGTGTGCGTAGTGACGGTTAGCAGTTTCGTATTCAACGTGAGATGTATTAATTGTAATACCTCTTTCTTTTTCTTCTGGAGCATTATCAATTTGATCAAATGATTTTGCTTGACAGTAACCAGCATCAGATAACACTTTAGTTATTGCTGCAGTTAAAGTTGTTTTTCCGTGATCCACGTGTCCGATCGTACCAATATTTAAGTGTGGTTTCGAACGGTTAAAGGTTTCTTTTGCCATTTTACTTAGTTTTTAATCTTTATTAATTTATTAGTGTTCAATTTTATACTTTCTTTGAGCCAACTACGGGAATTGAACCCGTGACCTCTTCCTTACCAAGGAAGCACTCTACCCCTGAGCTAAGTCGGCAGAATCCTTGATTTAAGAGTTTAGATTTCTGATTTTAGATTTTCGTAATCTACAATCTAAAATCTGCAATCTAAAATTCATTCTAGTGGGGAGAGCAGGATTCGAACCTGCGAAGTTCACACAGCAGATTTACAGTCTGCCCTCGTTGGCCGCTTGAGTATCTCCCCATTTTTTTATATTCCAATAATCTAAAGAACAAATTCCAAATCGCATTTGGAATAAAAAAGAGCCGGCGGAGGGACTCGAACCCACGACCTGCTGATTACAAATCAGCTGCTCTAGCCAACTGAGCTACGCTGGCAAAATCAATAAAAAAAGTCCGCTATTTCTAACGGACTGCAAATGTATATCTTTTTGTTTTTTAATCAAACTTTTTTTAATGAAAATTTATATTAAATATTTGATTTGATTTTTTCTTTTCTTTTTACCAACATACGCTCTAGTGATTCTGCCGATTGCTCTACTGCTTCTTCAAAAGTTTTGCATTGCTTTTTTACAATGAATTCATCTCCGGGAACATGAACCTTTATCTCTGCAATTTTGTTTTCCTTATCACTTGTCTTTTCTACTTTCAAAAAAACATCAGACGAAACCACCTTGTCATAATACTTTTCTAGTCTATCCATTCTTTCCTGAATAAAACCCACTAGCTTTCCGTCAACTGTAAAGTTAACAGCATGAACATTTACCTTCATAATCAAAATTTTTATTGGTTAAACATATTCGAATTATTTTTGATTTCTAGGATGAGACTCTTCATAAACTTTTTTTAACTCTGATAAACTACTATGAGTATAAATTTGTGTCGAGGCCAAACTTGAATGTCCCAATAATTCTTTTACTGAATTTAAATCGGCTCCGTTATTTAATAAGTGTGTCGCAAATGTGTGTCTTAATATATGTGGACTCTTTTTTACTTTCTCGGAGACTGTACTAAAGTACGAATTAATTAATCGATAAACAAAGGAATCGTTCAACTTTAACCCTCTTTTTGTGAGAAAAAAATGGTCGTTATCTGTAACCTTCTCTAAATGTGTTCTTTCGTTTAAATATATTTTTAACTCATTTATAACAATCGGCAAAAGCGGAAGAATACGCTCCTTATTTCTTTTGCCAAGAACTTTTATTGTATTATTAGACAGATTGACGTTGTAAATTTTTAAATGAATTAACTCGGTTCTTCGAATTCCGGTTGTGTAAAATAAGTCAATTATTAGTTTATCTCTTATCGCTTCGAAACCTACTGGATTTGAAATTTGATTTAAAACCTCGGCAACTTCTTTTTCGGAAAAAGGAATTTGAAGCGTTTTAGGAGTTTTTAATGCTTTATGTTTAAGGAGTGGACTAACTTCTATTTGCTTGGTTTTTAAAATAAATTTGTAAAAGGCTTTTAAAGATTGTATTTTTCTATTCACCGAAACATTTGACATACCGTAATCTACAAGCGAAACTATCCAAGTTCTGATTTGGCTGTAGTTTACCTGCTCTATATTTTCTTCATTGAATTGATTTTTATTGAATGACTCGAAGAATGCAATATCATCCAAATACGCATTTATGGTATGTGGAGAATATTTTTTCTCCAATTGTAGATAATTCCTAAATGCGTCCTTATTATTAGTCATAAAAAAAACCGTTAGTATCAAAGGTATTAAACTTTAATGACTAACGGCGTTTTATTTTGATAGAAAATAATTAACTATTCTCTATGTTGTCTCTCATATTCTGGATATAAGCAGCTTTTTGAATTTTTGCTCTATTGGTAACTGATGGTTTTATAAAAGCAGTACGTGCTCTTAGTTGACGAACAGTTCCTGTTTTGTCAAATTTTCTTTTATAGCGCTTTAATGCTCTATCGATATTTTCTCCGTCTTTAATTGGTATAATTAACATAATATAGACACCTCCTCTCGTTAAGGCTGCAAAAGTAAACAAAGTTTTGAATTATGAGTTATGAATTATGAATTATTTTTCAAGATTAAATAATAGACGGATAGATAAAAAAAGAGCTTAGTTACAATTTCCTACTTCTTGCCGCAACTTGATATTTGAGATGTAACGCCTTTTGTCAAAGGAATAAATTTTGTAAGCACAAGTCCAATTGGATTTTTAAATTTGACCTAGAAACTCTATTTTTTTT
>NZ_JAQTPQ010000075.1 GCF_028712645.1 Flavobacterium sp.
TAATTAAAACTCCAAGATTTATAATCGCTACTTTTCTCTAAACTATTTTCAATCTTATCATCTAGTTTTGGAAAGAAGTCTATTCCAGTCATTTTTTCGAGGCTATCTACCGAAACCACAAAAGAATATAATGCTTTATCACTTTTTTCGTTTGGAATTAAGAAAGCAATCATTCGATATTTTCCATTAGATTCATCCAACAAAATTTTATAAAAATAATGTGGAACTGAAACTTTTTCTTTTCCAATTGTTTTCAAAGAACCTTTTAAAACACCACCAGTAACAACATAAATTCCATCATATTTTGTTGCCCAATAACGAACTTTTTGCTCTAATCTATTCCAAACTCCTCCATTAAAATCATGTTTTTGCGGAGAGATATTAGAAGTAAAAAAAGTATCATTGTAAGCGTTAATAGCAAATTCCATATCACCAGCCGGACAAAGATGCCCTTTATCGTAACCCGAATTTTTGTAATTTCGCCAATCAGCAGAACCTGTTTTAACTTTTGGATCGTCAATAAAATAGGGCCTTTTAAAATTATTACTTCTCACATAACTCTTTTTTAATTCGTAGGCAACCCATTCCGCTTGTTCCTGTTTTTCGTTATAAGACAAAGTATAGAATTCGTGTTTTATAATTTGATTTGTAGTTGATGTTGGCAAGAAATCAAAAGATTGTTTTAGATTACTTTGAATCCTTTCTTCATTATTAGATTTCAATATGAAAACGGAAGACGATTCAAAGAGTAAAATTATAACAGTTCCAAAAATGAAAATGCTCCAGAAATTCTTCCTGAATTTCTGGAGCATTTTTGCTATTAATCCCTGTTTTTCTTTATTCACTAATAAAAATTCCTTATGATTTAACTAATTTTTCTTTCTTTATCAAATCAGGAACCCCTTTTTTAACAACTGGTTTAGATTGCAAATCATCCAATACATTTAAAGCTTCTTCCACATAAATATCCTTGGACAAACTTTCGTGCCATCTTTCTCTTTTTTCTTTAAGAGAAGCATCTAATTTCATTGCTTCAGCCTCTGAAGGCAACGAAGAAAACTTCAAATGATCATCATAATCTACTATAGATTTGAACTTTTTACTTGCCTCTTCTAGAATTTTTTGATTCTTTTTAAAATCTTCTAATTTTAAACTATACTCGTTTTCTTTGCTTCTGTCATCAATCCATTTTGCGTTTTCTTCAATTAGTTTAAATTGAGGATTTTGAGCAATTCGTCTTTTGCTATTCCCAATTGCTTTGTCAAAATTTTCGTTGTGATTCCAAACTTTGTATTCAGCTGGATCAATTTTATCCCAAGGCATTGCATTGTCAACATCTCTTTCGCCCATTTTTAAATAACCGTATTTATCTGGCATAACAACATCGCTACTCACTCCTTCGAGTTGTGTTGAACCTCCATTAATTCTATAAAATTTTTGTGTAGTGGTCTTTAAAGCTCCTAAATCACCTTCATTGCTGCTTCTAACAAACTGATTTAAATCAATCACATTTTGAACCGTTCCTTTGCCATAAGTTTGTTTACTGCCAATGATTATTCCTCTTCTATAATCTTGTATTGCTGCCGCCAAAATCTCGGAAGCCGAAGCAGAAAAACTATTAACCATAATTACCAATGGCCCATCCCATTCAATTTTTTTATCTCTATCGAACAATACTTCTTTTTTTCTTCCTGCTGATTTTATTTGAACAATTGGTCCTTGCTCAATAAATAATCCAGCGATATCAACAACTGTAGAAAGTGATCCTCCTCCATCATCACGAACATCAAGAACAATTCCGTTTACACCTTCTTTTTTCAAAGATTCTACTTCAATGGCAATATCTTTTCCTGCATCTCTTCCGTCTTTGTTTTCAAAGTCGATGTAGAATTTTGGCAAATAAATAACTCCGTATTTCAACCCATTTCTTTCAACAACACTAGATTTAGCATAAGTTTCTTCAATTTCTACGATGTCTCTAATTATGGAAATAGTTTTAATAGAACCATCCACTTTTTTAACGGTTAGGCGAACTTCAGATCCTTTTGGTCCCTTAATTTTTTTAACCACATCGTCTAAACGCATTCCAACTATATCAACTGGCTCTCCATTTCCTTGAGCCACTTTCATCACGACATCACCTGCTTCGAGCAATTTTCCTCTCCAAGCTGGTCCTCCAGAAATAAGATCTGTTATTTCAGTAAAGTCATTTTTCTTTTGAAGACGCGCTCCAATTCCTTCAAATTTTCCACTTATGCTTACATCAAATCGCTCTTTTTCTTCTGGTGGAAAATAATTAGTATGAGGATCGAAACGAGAAGTAATTGAATTTAAATAAACTGAAAACCAGTCATCTCTTGATAAATCATTCATAAAACCAAAATACTCATCTAATGATTTCAACGAACTTTCACGAGTTATTTTTTCTAACTCTTCAAAAGTTTTTGGTTTTTCTCCAGCAGATTTATTTGTTTTAACTTTCTCTGAATCAATTGAACTATTAGCAAATTCGCCAGGTTTTATATCGTCTGAAGTGTGATTTTTTATATTACCAACAACTTTATTTTCTTTATTTTCCTGTATTTCCAAGCGATCAGTCAATGACGAAAGTGTAGACAACTTAATTTGCTTACGCCATCTTTCTCTTAATTCCTGAATATTTTTGGCATAAGGTGCTTTATCATAATCTGTATTAAAAGTCTCGTTTACGCTATAATCAAAAGGATTACTCAAAATTTCTTTGTAGAATTTTTTGCCTTCTGCCATCCTTTGAACCAAACGGTTATATGTAAGATCAAAGAAAGTCAAGTCTTTGTTCAATATTTCATCATCAAGTTCAGTTTCATACTTTGAAAATTCATCGATATCTGATTGCAAGAAAAATCTTTTGGATGGATCCAAAGCTTGAATATAATCTTTATAAACACCTTTGGAAAAAGCATCGTCAATAGTGGCCGGATTATAATGTCCTTTTTCGATAACAAAAGTAAGTAGCTCCAAAATCAATTTGTCTTTTTCGGGATCGCCGCTTTTAGATGAATTAATTTTGAATGCAAATAAGGATACCGAAAGAACTAGAACGGCAATAAGGATTTTATAATTTCTTTTCATAAAGCTTATAATAGTATTCATATATATTTAAAATCTAAATTACTGTAAAAACCATACCAACAAACATAAGGCTCACATAAATTTTTGTTAAAGGTATAAAATTGTTTTTTTTGTTTGTAGATTAATCTTCGAACTAGTTTAATTTTGTTTTCTTTGTTCAAGAAAAGGCTTCAGAATTAGTATCGATTCTTTATATTTTAATCATTGTTGTTCGATAAAATTTTATGAATAATCAACAGGTCGCTCCTTCGGAGCTTTATTCAACAAAAATTACTGTTTTCTACAAACAGTTCACTCCTAACGGAGCTATTTCAGTCCCATCGGGACATACTGTTTGTAGAAAAAATGAGTCATCCAAAACAAGCTCCAGAGGAGCGAACTGTCAGTATGTGTCACAAACATTGAGTTCGGAATTTTATTTATGTTTTTTATCGGACAACAATGATATTTTAACCTATTTAATTTGAAAAGTATCCAATGAAAAAAAACAAACCTTTAATCTTGGTCACCAATGACGATGGAATTTCGGCTCCAGGAATCAGAGCATTGATTGATGTTATGGCAGAAATAGGTACGGTTGTGGCTGTTGCTCCTGATAGTGCCCAAAGTGCAACAGGTCATTCCATCACCATAAACGACACCTTATATATCAATAAAATTTCTAAAGAAAATGACCCTATTTTAGAATATAGTTGCTCAGGAACTCCTGTTGATTCTGTTAAACTGGCAGTCAACGAAATCCTAAAAAGAAAACCTGATTTATGCGTGTCAGGTATTAACCACGGTTCCAATTCTTCGATAAACGTGATTTATTCTGGAACGATGAGTGCTGCTGTCGAAGCTGGAATTGAAGGTATTCCCGCTATTGGATTTTCCTTGTTAGATTATGATTGGAATGCCGATTTTGAACAAATTAAATCATTTATACGAACAATCACCCTGGAAGTATTAGAAAAAGGTCTTCCTGAAAACATAGTTCTGAACGTAAATTTTCCAAAATTAAAAGAGTCAGCAATTCAAGGAATTAAAATTTGCCGTCAAGCGAAAGCTATTTGGATAGAAAAATTTGACAAACGAAAAACACCTCAAGGGAGAGACTACTATTGGCTAACAGGAGAATTTGTAAACCAAGACAAAGGCGAAGATACCGATGAATGGGCACTTGCCAATGGTTTCATTTCTATAGTTCCAGTACAATTTGATTTGACCGCATATCACGCTATTCAACAACTTAACACTTGGAAATGGAATGAATAAAAAAGATTTATTGATTGGATTTATAATTGGAATTTTAGCCAGCATTCTTGGGAGTTTTATTTTTATCTCTTTTTTTACTGATTTTGATTTTATGACAGGAATTGAATCTATGAAATCTGAGGGAAAACTGGGTAAATTAATAACATTAGGCTCTATTCTTGATCTAGTTGCTTTTGGCATTTTACTGAAATTGAACAAAGAAATTATGGCTCGAGGCGTGGTTTTGTCCGTAATTATTATTGCGATTATTACTTTATTTGCATAAATTTATTTTAAAATAATATTTGGTAATTAGACCCTCTTAAAAAATTTACCGCAAAGTTCACAAAGTTGTGCTTTTGATAGTTTTTTAAGGATGCAAAGTTGAAAATCTTCGCTTTTCAAGGATATAGCTAAATTTTTTGAATTTTTTATTAATATTATAGCTCTAAAACCGAAGGTTTTTTCTTTGCGAACTTAAATTCAAAAATTATATATAATTCTTTGTGGTCTTTGCTGTAAAACTTTTAGAAACAAATATTACTTAGTAGTTAGAATGTTTACAGCATTTACCTTAGAACATAATAAAAAAAAAAGCAAAAATGAAATACTACATTATAGCGGGAGAAGCTTCAGGTGATTTGCACGGGTCTAATTTAATGAAGGCTTTGTACAAAGAAGATACTGATGCTAATATTCGGTTTTGGGGAGGCGATTTGATGCAAGAAGTTGGCGGAACTTTGGTAAAACATTACAAAGAACTAGCCTTTATGGGTTTTGTAGAAGTGCTTTTTCACCTAAAAACTATTTTAGGCAACATCAAAATATGCAAAAAAGACATCACTGATTTTCAACCCGACGTTATAATTTTTATCGACTATCCCGGTTTCAATTTACGAATTGCAAAATGGGCTAAAGAAAATAATTTCAAAACCCACTATTATATTTCTCCACAAATTTGGGCTTGGAAAGAAAGCCGAATTTCAGACATAAAATGCGATGTCGATAAAATGTATGTGATTCTTCCATTCGAGAAAGATTTCTATGAAACGAAGCACCATTTTCCAGTTGAATTTGTTGGTCATCCTTTAATTGACGCCATTCATAACCAACCAGCCATTGATGAAAAAGTTTTTAGAACCCAAAATCAATTAAACGAAAAGCCAATAATTGCAATTTTGCCCGGCAGCCGTAAACAGGAAATTACCAAAATGCTTTCGGTAATGTTGAGCGTTGTGAATTATTTTCCAGATTATCAATTCGTGATTGCTGGAGCACCAAGTCAGGAATTTTCGTTTTATGAAAATTTTATTACCAATGAAAATATCAAATTTGTATCGAATAAAACGTATGACTTGTTGAAAATTGCTAGTGCAGCATTGGTAACTTCGGGAACAGCAACGCTTGAAACGGCACTTTTTAAAGTTCCGGAAATCGTTTGTTATAAAGGCAGTTGGGTTTCGTACCAAATTGCAAAACGTATTATTACACTAAAATACATTTCGTTAGTCAACTTGATAATGGATGAAGAAGTGGTTACCGAATTAATTCAAGACGATTGCACAACAAAACGCATCGAAGAAGAGTTGAAGAAGATTTTAGATTCCAATTATCGTGCAACTCTTTTGCATAAATATGATGATTTGGAAGAAAAACTAGGAGGCATTGGCGCCAGCGAAAAAACGGCAAAATTGATTGTCGGGGATTTGAAATGATTCTTAATTAACGATTTTCTTGGTAACGGTTTGCCTATTTTGTAAAATCACTTTTACCAATAAAGTTTGCTGGCTTGAAACCAAATTAAGTATTGTTACTTCATTGCTATTGACCTTCTCTTTTTTATAGATTTGTCGTCCCAAAAGATCATAAACCGCAACTTTGTCAATTGATTCAACTGCTGAATATACTTTTATTTGTTTGTTTTTATTAGAAATTAAAACTTGATTTTCCAAAGTTTCAAAATCAGCAGTTCCCAAGGTTTTATTGTTGTAACGCAAAATGAAACGGTCGTTGAAGGTACCACTTTCAGTTGCAAAAGTATAAGGAGCAGTTTTCAAGTCATAGATTACATTCAACAGCTTGTCTTCTAAATAAACTGGAGTGTTTGAATTATTAAAAACACCTTCTTTTGAATCTATATTAATATTAAACGTTCCTGCCACGGCACTGAAATAACCCAAACGCACCTGGTCATTTTCATCAAAAGCAGATCTTCCTTGTATCTTATAGGTTTCATTTTCTATAAATGAATAGAAATTTACATAATTCCCCCCATCACTTACTAAGCCATCATAACCTTTGTCATATCCCAAGGTTGCATTTTCAAAATAGCCAACTAATTGTTGACTAAACATTCCCACGGAATTTTCCATATTTAACCAAAGTCTGTCTTTAGAAACTATTTTAGATTTCCCTTGACGTATTTTATAAAACTGCGAATTAGCAGTATCTGGCAAACCTACTCTCATAGCATTGTTAAAAGTAATTGGCGTATTATCTACTTCAGCTTCTACAAAAAACCCTTGACAAGAAGCGATATATCCAAGAGGGACTGAGCTATTAGACACACTCGCAGTTCCAGTTGTTGCGGAAGTTGCCGTGCCACCAGATAAATTATACATTGCATAATCATCTTGCGAATAGTTAGACGCGTCTGGCCCCAAGTTTAGACCTCCGCCCAAATCATCCTTATGTGTCCAAAAATATAAGGTTCCTGAAATTTTTGGCAAATTAGTATTAATAAACAAATCAGCATCTACTGCCGACGGATATGGATTTCCTATCAAATTAAAATCGTCTTCTGAATCAGCATTTGGAGTCAAAAAGATTGAAGGAGTAATAACACCATTATTTACTTTGCCTGAAAAAACTACTTCATCAACTGTAGGATACATTGATTTATCCGTTGCTCCCATAATGATATATCCTTTACCTGGAGTCATAGTGCTTGCATTAACCCAATCATCACCATTATCGTCAAAACCATCAACTGGTGCAACATCATTAAAATTAGCTGGAAGAAATTCATACGCATTATCTGTTCTCCAAGTTGGAAACGTAGTCACTATGTTTGTAGAAACAATTGGAGTTGACCAATAGGTATAATCAAATTTTTCGAATAGTGTTGTAAATCTGTGAATGTCAGTTATACCATTGTTAGTAACTATTCCAGCATCATCTATCATTACCAATGAACCTTTGTCAAGAACTTTTAAAGTCCCATTTACAGTTAAATCGTTTTGAATATTAACATAATTGTCGGCTGTAACTTCTAGTGTTTTTCCAGTATTAACAATTACACTACAAGCGTTCAAATTACCATTTGTTGAAGTATTATAATTTCCATCAATCACAACAATTGTCGAAAGTGACGGAGATGGAGAATTTGGTGACCAAGAAGATCCATTCCAAGTCAAAGTTTGAGCCTCAACAATTTCAATAGCATTAGAAGCTGTATAACAACTTATGCCATTTTCCCTGATTTGACAATAATACTGGTAACCATCTAATCCTGCAAGGTTAGCAATATTTAAAGTTGCCGTTGTTGCTCCAGAATAAATTCCTGCATTTGTTAATGCTGTCCAAGTTGTTACATTTGGTGCAACTCCATACCATTGATATGCTAGTGGGTTTCCTCCAGAATAACCTTCAGTTCCTGATACAGTCAAACTCGTTGCTTTGCAAGACGGAGAATATACAGGTTGTTGTGTAATTGTGGGGGGAGTTCCCGAAATAAAATTGTAAACGCCAATATCTGAATAATCGTTAGTTGAGCAAGAACCTGAACCACTTCCTGCCCAATTAGTTATAGTCCAATCTGAATTGCTATAATTCACAGATGGAAGTATCGCGGTATTTAATCGTCTAAAAACAGCTCCCCTATCTCCTAATCCTAGAGAACTAGCCCAAGAATTACTTAAATAAGTTCCAAATGAATCTATTGTAGTGTTGGATGAAATATTATATAAAGCAATATAATCATTACCATTAGTATCAAAATTTACTCCTCCATTTGTAGATGCTTGATTCGCTAATTCACCATTTCCTCCTGTAATTAATGTGCAAGTATCTGTTGTACTGGGAGATAGTGATATTCCTAAAGCTACAACATAAATACTTCCAGATGCTAGATTCACATTATTCAAATTAATAACTGAAGATGTTGTTGAATTTCCATTAGAGAATGTCTGCAATGCATAATTTGAAAGATTTATAGTATTGCCTGTCCCATTATATATTTCAATATAAGTTAATCCACCAGCGGTAGCATCAGTAACTTCGCTAATAAATAAATCAGAAGAACCATTTCCTCCTTGGCAAGATGTATTCAAATTATTAATTACAGTAAAAGTATTTGTAGCTTGACAACCCGTTGCATTTGTTGTAACTAAATTTCCAGATATTGCTCCGGTTGGAACAATTACTTTTATTTGAGTAGAAGATACATAAGTAATAGAAGTTGCTGCAATTCCGTTAAAAGTCACTGTAGCGCCAGTCAGATTATTTGCCGTTGCATTGATTGTAACTTCTGTTCCTGCTGGCCCAGAAATTGGAGTTATAGTGTTTGTTGTTGTGGGGCAATTTCCTGTGCCTTGTATCAAAAAGGTATACGGATTTTCGTCGCTGTCATTGTTGGTGATAGAAACTATGGCTGTTCTTATTCCTCCTAATGTTGGTGAAAAAGTGATTACAAATGTTGTACTCGCTCCTCCAACAATCGCTGATGAAGAAGGAAATGTAGTCACAGTAAAATCCCCAGGATTTGCTCCACCAATACTTACAATTGGAGTTCCAGATAAATTCAAAGTTGCTACTCCTAAATTCTGGATTTCGAAATCTTTTGTTGATGATGAACCTATGTTTGTTAGTGAAAATAAAGTGTTATTCAACCCACTTGCTGTTGCACTTCCACTGACAATATTACTATTTGTTAATCCTTTTATATTTATTTCCTGATTTCTATATCCTGCTGTAAAATGATTTGGACTTGAAAGGGCTCCCGAAGCAGAAGTCAAGCCTGTAAGAGAAATGACGTTTGTCCCTCCAACTAAATTTGCTCCATTTGTCCACGAGGAATTAGACGTGCTATATCTTCCCGATTTACAATTAGTTTCTGTTCCAGAAATATCCGTAGGAAGATAGGTTCCAGCAAAATCATAAGTTGCATTCGTTATTCCAGAAGAAGTTAAATTCCAATACCTTGTAATAAAATCTGTTGGAGCATCATTATTTGGTTCTTTACTATCTTCTACCGATAAAGCTAACCAACCCGAAATTGTTGCAGCAGTAAAGGTTATTGTCGCAGGTGAATATTGCGAACCATTTGCCGATGCAGTTCTGTCACCAATTGGAAAATGATAACTTCCAATAGCAATAACATTTTTTCTTAAATTTCCTGCTGCTGTTTCATCTGAAATTACATAGCTATTAACTGAATCTCCAAAAGTATTGCTACAGGCTGATGTTAGAGTCATCGTATTAGCCCCTAAATCAATCAACCCATTCGTCAAGTTTAAAGCTGTATTTATCGTAACTGCTGAGCCTATTACACAACCTATAGTTGCGGCTTGACGATCCATTGTCAAAATTCCTAAATTTTGAAAACTTGGCGTAAAATTTAAAGTCCCAATACTTCCCGTACCCAATAAAGTAAGATTTGAAGTTGTGCTTCCTTTAAAAGTTCCTGCGCCATTAATTACATTGGCAATTCCTGAAGTTCCAATAGTTAAAGTATTAGAATTAATGTCAAAAACATCAGTTGCATTAGTAAAACTAACGGCATTTCCTGTAAGTGGAGCTGAAATTATTAAATTAGTTCCAGTTGCTAATTGTACTGTTGTTCCTCCTGAAAGAACCACATAAGGAATTGTAATCCCAGACAAAGAAGTTATGGTTTGTGTCCCTACTTTCGTAAAGAAAACAGCTCTGTTATTTCCGTTAAAAATTCCTGTATTGGTAAAATTACCTCCTAATTTCAAATCATCACCGCTTGTATTTCCTAAAGTTAAATTCCCATTGTTAGTTACATTTCCGGCAACAGTCAAAGCGCCGCCCGAAGCACCACCACCATAATCCATAAAAAAACTAGAGCCTGAATCAATGGTTAAATTTCCTGCTATTGCTTTCGCCAAAGGAGTTCCATTATTATAATTCAAAGTCGTACTGTTACTCAATTGAATGTTGTTGGGATAACCTGGTGTCGTTCCTATTGTCCCCGTTGATTCTGTCCATTCATAACCTCTACCATAAGTTCCTCCCGTATTATAAATTAAAGTCGAACTTGTCCCATAAATTGGCGATTGATTAAAAAAACCACCAGCATTTATTTGTGTAGTACCGTTTAATGCTAATGTTGAAGTATTTAAAGTTACTCCAGTAGAAGTTTGAAAAGTTCCTGCAACGGTTCTATTGGCAGAATTTAAAGTAACTCCTCCTTGAAGTACGTTTACATTGAATGGACCATTAGTAGTTGGCCAAAAAACATCACCATTACTAACTCCATAAGAAGATGTATTGTTGAAATATAAACCTCCTGTAGCACCATAAGTGAAATTTGTTCCAGTTGCCCAGCCACCTGCATTTAATTGAAAAATACCATTTACGGTTGTAGTTCCAGTTCTTGTCAAAGCAGTTGAGGTATAAACTGTGTGTGTTGCTGAAATAGTAACATTATCGGTAGCTGTTGGTACTATGCCTGTTGACCAAACCGTTGAATCATTCCAGTCTCCAGATTTTGTAGAAGTTGGACCAATTGATGTCACACTCCCGTTTAATGTGAAATCATCTAATCTAAATGTTCCTGTTCCTGAAGCTCCAGATAATGAAATTACAACAGTTATAGTGCCTGTCAAATTACTTATAGCATTTGAAACCGTTGTTACTCCAAGAGCGGATCCAGTTGTAGGAATCGTTCCTCCACCCACAGAAACTCCATTAATTGTCATAGACCAATTCTGTGATCCTGTATTACTCCTTTGTCTCCAAAAATCAAATGAGTCCACTGTTAATTGATAACCACTGTCCACATTAAAAGTCAAAGTAATTATAGGTGTTCCGCTGGAATTATTTAATGCAATTGCCTGACCAGAACTTCCTCCAAAACTTGTCCATACGAGAGTACTATTAGACCAAGAAGAATTAGATAAATTAGCATTTAAAGTACTAGCAGCAACAATATATGGATGAGTTGTTATTGCTGTTGAACCAAAATCGTGTTGATATATTTGCCCCCAACTCCCACAAACCACAAACAAAGCAATCGTAATAAAAAGTAATTTTAATTTCATAAAGGCAATCTATATTTTTAATACTGGAGGTCATTTTATCCATAAAAAAAATAAATTAAAAGAATAATGGTAGGGTTTGGGACTATAAATATACATCGAATGCATTTATTTTCAAAATTTATATATTAAGAAATTATTAACAACTCATAATGATAACTCACTGATTTCAAGGTATTTTACATTATCTAGATGAAATGCAATTATGCTCGATGAAACAACGTGAAATCTCGAAAAACCATAATTTTGTAATCCTAATAAGTCAAAATGCAAAACTAGATTTTTATGATATTTTTTCTAAAAGAGCGATTTTTCTTAACGTTGTGTTTTGGACACAACTAAAATATAAAAAATAAAGTTATTTCGTACTAAAAAGTTTGTACTTTTAACTTTATGAAAGTGCTACAATTTCCTTTAGCGAGAATAACAATTGGGTTTGTGTTAGGCATACTCATTGCCTATTATTTTCAACCCAATCCTAATGCTGTTTTTACTTTTCTTTTCATCTTCTTTTTCATTTTTGTTGTCACTTATTTTTTATCAAAAAGAAATACAGTAAATCCAATTTATTTTGGCCTGACTACTTATTTTCTCGTTCTTAGCATTGGCTCTGCCACACAAATCATCCATACAGATTCTTTTCAGGAAAGCAATTTCATACACAACAAAACAATCTTTGAGAAACCTCATTTAATGTCGGTAACAATCAGAGAAAAACTTAAAAATTCTGGTTTCAATGATCGCTATATCGTACTTGTAAACCAAATAGACGATTCTATTTATACGGGCAAAATTCTCCTAAATGTTCGAAAAGACAGCTTGAATGCACCTTTCGAAGTTGGCACTCATTTGTGTGTCAACGGAACAATATACAAAAATGCTCCTGCAAAAAACCCAAACCAATTTGATTACGGAAAATACCTCGAAGGAAAACAAATTTATGCCCAAATCTACGCCGATGCTTCCGAAATTAAAAAAGGCTCGATTATCGACAAAAATATTTGGTATTATTCCTCAAAATTAAGAACTAAAATCATTCACAATCTGGAGAAAAACAACTTCAATAAAAACGAACTCGATGTTGTAGCAGCCTTGATTTTAGGGCAACGACAGGATATTTCACCAGATATTATCCGGGATTATCAATACGCGGGAGCCATTCATATTTTGGCAGTTTCGGGATTGCATATTGGATTAATTTTGGGGTTTGTCAACTTTCTTTTAAAGCCTTTCCCAAACACAAAAAGAGCCTCATTTATCAAGTTAATTATCATTCTGGCTTCCTTATCCTTATACGGAATTTTAACAGGTTTATCCCCGTCAGTGGTTCGATCTGTTGTTATGTTTTCATTTGTTGCCATAGGAATGTATTTAAGAAGAAGCACTTATATTTTCCATACATTATTAGTTTCTGCCTTATTAATTTTACTTTATAAACCTTCTTTTTTGTTTGATGTTGGGTTTCAATTGAGTTATGTCGCCTTGTCCTTCATCCTTTGGTTACAACCTTTATTGTACCAACTTTGGTTGCCAAAAAATAAAATTGAAAAATTATTTTGGGAAATTCTCACGGTTTCAATTGCAGCACAAATTGGTGTTTTTCCGTTGAGTATTTACTATTTTCACCAATTTCCGGGATTGTTTTTTGTGACCAATTTGATTATCATTCCGTTTTTGAGCCTCATTATGGCATTGGGAGTTTTGGTAATGGTTTTAGCAGCATTCGATTATGTCCCTTTTTATTTGGCTAAACCATTAGAATGGAGCATTTATTTTTTAAATAAAATCATCAATTCTATTGCTTCATTCGAACAATTTATCATTCTTGATATTCCGTTCAATTGGTACTTTTTGGTTAGTTTGTATTTGTTGATTTTGGCAACAATTATTTGGTTTCAAAAGCCGAGTTTCAATAGATTGACTTTGACATTAATTGCGGTAATTATTTTCCAAATTACCTATTTCGAAACACATAGAACTATCGAAAACCAAAAGGAATTGGTGATTTTCAATTCGAAAAAAAATGCTTTAATTACTGAACGAATCGGGAAAAATGTGACCTTGTATGCAAGCGACAGCCTTTTGAAAACAACTACTCAAAACAAAATGCTAAAAGCTTATTTAATGGGAAATTTTAGCCAGCTAAAAAGCAAACATAAATTGCACAATCTGCTGTTTTTCAATGAAAAGAAGATTCTTATTTTGGATAGTTTGGGTGTTTATCCAAAGAATATTCATCCCGACGTTTTGATACTTACCCAATCTCCAAAAATAAACCTTAATCGATTATTAGAAACCACGAAACCAAAAATTGTTGTCGCCGATGCTTCAAATTATCGAACTTATATTGAGTTGTGGAAAGCGACTTGCAGAAAAGAGAAAATCCCTTTTCACGCAACTGGCGAAAAGGGATTTTATAGGTTGGATTAATTTATTTATTTTTCAGAATTCCATCTGCAACTCCGAGCCAAGCCGAAGGTCCGCCAGCAACATAACCCGTACTCCCAATTCCTGTAAAACTAGGTCTTCCTTCTTTCATTTTTGCTGTAGCAAACCAAACCGTAGGATATCCCTGAATTCCAAATGCTTGTTGTAATCCAGCATTTTGATTTCTCAATTCGTCACTTTGTGGTGTTCTTCTTGGAAAATCAAGTTCTACAAGAACTACATTTTTCTTTGCCCAAACAGCAAATTCAGGCGTTTTCAGCACTTCTTTTTGCAAACGGATACACCATCCACACCAATCACTTCCCGTGAAAAACAACAACATTGGCTTTTGTGTTTTATTTGATATTTCCATTGCTTTCTTAATATCTGTTTGCCAAACCAACTCTTGTGATTGAACTGCCAATGAGCCCAAAACGAATGCTATTATTAAATATGTTTTTTTCATTTTTTCATTTTTTTTACACAATTATCTTTCAAAAATAATGCCTAAAATTAATAATTTATTTCACTTCTTGCATTAATTTTTTCACCCAAGGGGAAATTACTATTAATAATAATCCCGCAATTAACG
>NZ_JAQTPQ010000076.1 GCF_028712645.1 Flavobacterium sp.
TACCAATATTGGTTTGATAAAAATATTAAGCAATCCCAATACAACAGCAACAATTAAGGCCGTTTCAAAATTGGCTACATAAACACTTGTCATAAAATGGGAAATTAGCAAAACCAAACCCGAAGTAATTAGAATCCTGATAATTAGTTTCATAAATTTTTATTTCAAAAGTAAAATAATTATTTTAAAAAAGAACTCGTTATTTCATAAAACAATTTCGGGTTTTCAGCGTGAAGCCAATGACCTGCGTTAGGAATGGTTTCTATTCTGGAATCTGGAAAATGCTGCTGGATGTTTTGAAAATCTTCATCCAAAACATAATTAGAATTTCCACCACGAATAAAAAGTGTTGGTTTATTAAAAATGGCATTCTCAGGAAACGGCTTCCCTATTTCCTCCATTTTTTGATTGAAAACTGAAAGATTAAATCTAAAAGCTAATTGTCCCGGCTCATGCCAATACAAGCTTTTCATCAGGAATTGTCTAGTCCCAAAATCAGTTATATATTGCGAAAGAATTTCTTCGACTTCATTTCTACTTGGTTTTTTCGAGAAATCTACTGCATTCAAACCTGCCAAAATAGTTTGATGATGTTGCGGATAGAATTTCGGTCCAATGTCGGCAACTATTAATTTTTCGACCATTTCTGGATAAGTTGTCGCGAAAAGCATCGCTGTTTTTCCTCCCATCGAATGTCCAAGAATGTTGATTTTTTCCAGATTATTAGCTTGGCAATAATCATAAACATCCTGAACCATTATTGCATAACTGAATTCCTCAGAATGAAAACTTCGTCCGTGATTACGCAAATCCAACAGATGAACCTCGCAACCATTGGCCGCAAATTGTGTTCCCATTGTTTTCCAATTGTCTGACATTCCTAAAAATCCGTGTAGGATTAAGAGTGGTTTGCCTGAACCTTCTATTTTTGAATACAACATTTAATTTTAGATTTTTTCACCATATAAGACATATAAGGTTAATTTTATTTCAGTTTTTGCAAATACATATTGACCACATTATCCAATCCAAGATAAATAGCTTCGGAAATGAGTGCGTGACCAATAGAAACTTCTAATAATTCAGGTATATTTTGTTGAAAAAATTGAATATTATCCAAACTCAAATCGTGTCCTGCATTGATTCCCAAACCTAGTTCATTGGCTAAAATGGCTGATTTCACATAGGGATCAATACCGTTTTTGTTCCCAATGCTGTATTCGTGAGCAAAGGCTTCGGTATATAATTCAATTCTATCGGTCCCAATGATTTTCGCACCTTCAATCATTTCGAGAACTGGATCAACAAAGATGGAAGTTCGAATGCCGTTGCGTTGAAATTCCTGAACAATTTCTGTTAAAAAACTCTTGTGTCTTGTTGTATTCCATCCTGCATTTGATGTTATGGCATCAACGGCGTCAGGAACTAAAGTAACTTGAGTTGGTTTTATTTCGAGAACCAGATCGATAAAACTTTTCTCGGGATTGCCTTCGATATTGTATTCGGTGTAAACTATCGATTTCAAATCACGAGCATCCTGGTATCGAATGTGACGCTCATCTGGTCGTGGATGAATAGTAATTCCTTGCGCTCCAAATTTTTGAATATCAGTAGCTACTTTTAATAAATCGGGAACATTTCCACCACGAGCGTTTCGCAAAGTGGCAATTTTGTTGATATTTACGCTTAACTTTGTCATTGAATTAATTTAATAAGAATAATTTTAGAACCTTGAGTTGCAAAAATACGAAGTAAAACTAGCCATTATTGCATAATTTTGATTATTTTGCGTCAAATATTTTGGATTATTTTATGACAGATATCACAGACTATATTACCAATGATTTTAAAGCGATTAACAGCCAAGAAACTATTGCGGTTGTTCAAGACTTTTTTGACGAATTAACTTTTTCACATTTCCCTGTGATTGAGGAGGAGATTTATATTGGTAGTATTGCGTCTGATGATGTTGAAACTTTTTCTACAGATAAAAAAATAATCGATTATAAATATTCTTTCGAGAAATTTTTTGCCAGAACCAATATGATTTGGCTAGATGTTTTAGAAATTTTCGCAAAAAACCATACTAATTTAGTTCCAGTTTTAGATGAAACCAACAAATATGTTGGCTATTATGAAATGTCTGATATTATAAATTTCTTTCACGAAACCCCTTTTTTACAAGAAACTGGAAGAGTTATTATTGTCAAAAAAAGAGTAATAGATTATTCAATAAGTCAAATTTGTCAAATTGTTGAAAGCAATGACGGCAAACTTCTTGGTTTATTCATCTCGGCTACTGATGTAGAAAACATTGAAGTCACACTTAAATTAGGTATGGGACCGATAAATGAAATTATTCAATCTTTTAGAAGATATAATTATGAAATTATATCAGAACATTTAGAAGATAATTATATCAATACATTAAAAGAACGCTCGGATTATTTGGACAAATATCTTAACATATAGCCTCATACTCATCGGAAGCTAACGGCACTCTCCAAAAAAGAAAGTAGAAAAAATGAAAGTAGCCATATACGGTCAATATTATCAAAATAACACAGAGCCAATTGTTAAAGACATTTTTGAGTTTTTTAACAAGAATAAGGTTGAAATGATTATCGAATCTAATTTTTCGAACATCTTACAAGAAAAAAATGTCATTGGAAAAGAATTCAAAACATTTACATCACATACAGATTTAAATACTAGTTTTGATATGCTTATCAGCATTGGTGGAGACGGAACCATTTTAAAGGCATCAACATTAGTTCGAGATTCTGGAATTCCCATTCTAGGAATAAATGCTGGAAGATTAGGTTTTTTAGCCACAGTTCAAAAAGAGAATATTGCTGAATTTATGCAACTCATAATCGAAAAGAAATATACTATTTCTAAAAGATCACTATTGAATTTATCGTGCATACCTGAAAATGTTTTGATTCAGGACATTAATTTTGCAATGAATGAAATTACCGTAAGTAGGAAAGACACTACTTCAATGATAACGGTAGAAACCTACCTGAACAACGAATACTTAAATTCGTATTGGGCTGATGGATTAATTATAGCAACACCTACGGGTTCAACAGGCTATTCGATGAGTTGTGGCGGACCAATATTGACTCCTGAAGTAAATAGCTTGGTCGTAACACCCATTGCTCCACACAATTTAAATGCCCGACCACTTGTAATTCCAGACGAAACCGAAATTCGACTAAAAGTTTCTGGTAGAGAAGAACATTACTTAGTTTCAATGGATTCAAGGGTTATTTCAGTAAAAAACGAAACAATATTGGTCATCAAAAAAACTCCTTTTCAAATAAATATGGTGGAAATCCCTGGAGAAACCTTCTTAAAAACCCTTCGTTCTAAATTATATTGGGGAGAAGACCGAAGAAATTAAATTGTTTTCGACATTTCATCATACGAATACCCTAATTTTTTCCGTTTGAGTGTTTTCGAATCAACAATTCGTGTTGTTTTTTTGTGACAATTATTCAATAAAAAACACATTTAAATGAATGCGTATTGATTCCCTTTGATAATTATTATATTTGCACGCAATTTTAATTAAATGTATAAATTTTTCAGTCTAATTTTCTTGTTTTTATTTTGTTCAATGAATGCTCAAATTCATGAGGTTGGCTTCTTTTTAGGAGGAAGCAATTATATTGGTGATGTTGGTTCAACAACCTATATTTCGCCTAACGAACCTGCATTTGGAATTCTATACAAATGGAATAAAAGTCCGAGACATTCTTACCGTTTTTCATACACACAATCAAAAATTGTGGCAAACGATTTGGATTCAAAAGAGCCGGGCAGAAATCAAAGAGGATATCGTTTTGAAAACAGCATAAAAGAAGTATCTTTAGGCCTTGAATTTAATTTTTTCGACTTTAATCTACATGATATAAAAAGGAAAGTTTCTCCCTATGTTTATTCTGGATTAAGTTTTTTTAATTATAGTGAATTGTATGTTTTATCAGGGGAAACACAAAAAGACAAAAACTCCAATTCATTAGCGATTCCGATAAATTTAGGCGTAAAATCGAATATTACACCTCATTTAATATTGGCTTTGGAGGTTGGAGCAAGATATACGTTTACAGACAATTTGGATGGAAGTAATCCGAAAAATGAAAATTTGAAAATGTTGCAATTTGGAAATATAAATAATAATGATTGGTATGTTTTTTCCGGACTTACCCTAACTTATACTTTTGGAAACACGCCTTGTTATTGTGCAGAATAAAAAATGAATTTAAAAGATAAAATAGACCCAACAAATTTACCTAAACATTTAGCCATTATCATGGATGGCAATGGTCGTTGGGCAAAGCAAAAAGGACTGTTACGTGCTTTAGGACATGAAAGTGGAACTAAATCTGTTAAAGAAAACATAGAATCGTGTGCTAAATTAGGAATTGAGTTTCTTACTCTGTATGCCTTTTCTACCGAAAACTGGAACAGACCAAAACTAGAAGTCGAAGCTTTGATGAAAATATTAATTAGATCATTAAAGAAAGAACTTAAAACACTAATAAACAACAACATTAAATTAAACGCCATTGGCAATTTAGAAAAATTGCCAAAATCAGCGCAAAGAGAATTATTGGATGTAATCGACAAAACTAAGGACAATACTCGAATGACGTTAACCTTAGCATTGAGTTATGGTTCGAGAGAAGAAATAGTAAATGCGGTTAAAAACATAAGTGATAAAGTTAAAAATAATATAATTTCAATAGACACTATTGACGATTCAATTATAAATGAGCATCTTTACACGCAAAATTTACCTGAGGTAGATTTATTAATACGAACAAGTGGAGAACATAGGATAAGTAATTTTTTGTTATGGCAAATTGCCTACGCAGAGTTATATTTTACTAATATATTATGGCCAGACTTTAAAGAACAAGATTTATATGAGGCTATCATTAGTTATCAAAAAAGAGAACGTAGATTTGGAAAAACAAGTGAACAAATTAAATAATTTTTTAGTGTTACATAAAAGCATAAAAATAGCCCTTTCCCTATTGATTTTTGGAAGTTTTTCACAAATTAAGGCTCAAGAAAGAGTTTCTTTTGACCAAGGAAAAAAATACATTCTGGCAGATGTTGCCGTTGTAGGTAAAATAAGTTTTAATGCTCAAACCGTAGTGACCTTTGCTGGACTCGAAAAAGGACAAGAAATTACCGTTCCTGGTGAAGAAATAAGCAATGCCATAAAAAAACTAGGAAAACTGGGTTTGTTCGATGAAATTTCATTTTATGTCAATAAAATTCAAAACGACAGCATCTATATTGATTTACATGTTGAAGAGTTACCCAAGTTGAATGAAGTGAAATTTGTTGGCATCAAAAAAAGCAAAATTGAAGGCTTGATCAAAGACAATGGTTTAACCAAAAGTAAAGTTGTAAATGAAAATTTAATTACAACAACAAAAAACTACATTGAAAATAAATATAAAAAAGACGGTTACTTTAATACAAAAGTTACTATAAATACTGTAAAAGATACTTCTTCAGTAAATATAGTAAATATGGTTGTGAAGATTGACAAAGGCGATAAAGTGAAGATTCAAGAAATTGATTTTGTAGGTAACACAAAACTCTCTGACAAAACCTTGCGAGGTGCAATGAAAGACACCAAACAAAAGAAACTAACTCGTGTCTTCAAAGCTTCTAAATTCATCAAAGAAAAATACAAAACTGATTTAGAAAAAGTAATTGCTGCCTACAAAGAAAAAGGATACAGAGACGCTAGGATACTTTCGGATTCAGTTACATACAATAAAAATAAAAATTCATTAGCAGTCAAAATAAACGTTGAAGAAGGAAACAAATACTATTTTGGAAATATCAAATTCTTAGGAAACACTGTCTATTCTGATCAAGCACTTAGCAGTATGTTAGGTATCAAAAAAGGAGAAACTTACAACGGTGTTCTTCTTGAGAAAAGAATTGCCGATAAATCAAAACCAGATAGCGAAGATATTACTAATCTTTACCAAAACAACGGTTATTTATTTTCCAATATAAATGCAGTCGAAGTAAAAACAGCCAACGACACGATTGATTTTGAAATAAGAATTAACGAAGGTCCCATTGCTTATTTTAACAAAATTACTGTAACTGGAAATGACAAGACAAACGACCATGTAATTTATAGAGAATTAAGAACAAAACCAGGTGAAAAATACAATAAAGAATTATTGATAAGAACCATTCGTGAAATTGGGCAGTTGGGATTTTTTGATCCAGAAAGCATTGAGCCTAAATTTAAAAACGTGGATGCGGCAGCTGGAACTGTTGATATTGAATACCCTTTAACCGAAAAAGGAGCCAGCCAGATTGAACTTCAAGGAGGTTATGGTGGCGGTGGTTTTATTGGTACTTTAGGGTTATCATTTAATAATTTTTCAGCTAAAAATTTATTAAATAAAAAGGCTTACAAACCTCTCCCTATGGGTGACGGTCAGAAAGTTTCCTTACGCTTACAAGGAAGTACCTATTTCCAAACATATAGCTTATCCTTCTCTGAACCATGGTTTGGCAAGAAAAAACCTGTTCAATTTAGTACCTCATTATCTTACACTAAACAATTTTTAAATAATTATCAAACTTATAAAGTTGACAAAACAAAAAGTTTTAATATAATGACCATCTCTGTAGGTTTGGCCAAAAGACTTTCTGTTCCTGATGATTATTTTGTACTGTCCCAATCTGTTAGTTACCAACATTATGACTTACATAATTACAATACTGGTTTGTTTACATTTGGTAACGGAGCTTCCAGAAACTTAGCTTATACAGTTGGATTATCAAGAAGCAACAAAGGTTTCAATCCGATATTCCCAACTTATGGATCAGAGTTTAGTATTTCAGGGAAATTTACACTTCCATACTCATTATTCAATGGAATTAATTATTCTACATTGGGAGATCAAGAGGCTTATAAATACAAATACACTGGCACTTCTTATATAGGCACTAATGGGATAATGGTAAATGAAGGAGATTATGTTGAAGCAGTTCCAAGCACAACAAATCCTACTCCAAATAGTGTAACTTCTTATGTAGATGCGGCCGCAGATCCTGCAAAAGTGGACCAAAAGAAATACAATTGGCTAGAATATTATAAAATAAAGTTCAAAGCTGATTGGTACACCAAAGTTTATGGTAAATTAGTGTTTAGATCTTTAGCAGAATTTGGTTTTCTGGGAGCCTATAATCAAAGTAGAGGTATTGTTCCTTTTGAGCGCTTCTATCTTGGAGGCGACGGGATGGCAAACTATTCAATGGATGGTAGAGAAACAGTAGCGTTGAGAGGATATCCAAATGGTTCATTAACCGATGCAACTGGTGGAACGATTTACAATAAATATTCGTTAGAAATGCGTTACCCAATAACCCTTAAATCATCGGCATCTATATATGCTTTAACGTTTTTAGAAGCGGGTTCGTCATTTAGTACATTTAAAAACTATAATCCTTTCGACCTAAAACGTTCTGCAGGTTTCGGTTTGCGTGTGTTTATGCCAGCTTTTGGATTACTAGGAATTGATTTCGGACATGGTTTTGACAGCTTAACCCCAGAAGGAAAAGCAAATGGATGGGAAACCCATTTTATTATTGGACAACAATTTTAAAAAATGATATAAATTTTTCAAATAAAGTAACATTATGAGAAAACAATTTCTATTTTTATTTATGATCCTGATTGTATCAAATACAATTCAAGCTCAAACTAGAGGAACAAAAATTGGTTATATTGATATGGAATACATTTTACAAAATGTACCCGATTATACTGATGCCCAAAATCAATTAGAGCAAAAGGCTCAAAAATGGAAACAAGAAATTGAAACTAAAAAAGTTGAAATAAATAAATTAAAGGACGCTTTAAAAGCTGAAAAAGCATTATTGACTAAAGGACTAATTGATGAGAGAGAAACTGAAATTAAGTTTCTTGAAGATGAAATGTTGGAATATCAACAAAAAAGATTTGGCCCTAATGGAGATTTAATGATACAAAAATCTGTATTAACAAAACCAATACAAGATCAAGTATTTACAGCCATTCAGGATATAGCTGAAGCAAAAAAATATGATTTTATTTTCGATAAAACTTCAGATTTGACAATGCTTTTCGCAGCCAAAAGATTTGATGTTAGTGACCAAGTTTTGCGAGTTATAACACGAGCTGATAAAAGAGAACAGCTAACAAAAAAACAACTTAAAGAAGAAGAAGCAAAAGAAAATAAAGAAGATGCTGAGAATGAAAATCCAGTTTTGGCAGATAGACAAAAAGCATTAGATGCAAAAAAAGAAGCTCGTGATAAATCTATTGCCGATAGAAAATCATTAATGGAAGAAAGAAAAAGAGCCGCCGAAGAAAAAAGAAATCAAATTCTAGCCAATAGAGGCGCATCAAAAACCGGAACAACAACAGAAACTCCTAAAGCAACTACCACATCTGTTAACGATGCTGAAAATGCAAAAACAGCCGCAGCTGATGCCAAACAAAAACAAGCTGATGCCAGAGCTAAAACTTTGGAAGATCGCAAAAAAGTAATTGAAGATCGCAAAAATGCAGCAGAAGAAAAAAGACAACAAATTTTAAAAGATAGAGAAGCTCAAAAAGCTAGCACCGCTACTTCTATCTCAAAAATTGCTGAGCCTAAAACTACTTCAGAAAAAGAAGCAGTATCAACAGCTGCGGATGAAGCGAAACAAAAACAAATAGAAGAAAGGGCAAAAACCCTTGAAGACCGCAAAAAGGTAGTTGAGGAAAATAAAAAAGCCCTAGAAGAAAAAAGAAAACAAGTATTAGAAGAAAGAGAAGCAAAAAAAACTGGCACGGTTTCTGAGAAAACGATTACCGAGGAAGTTAAAACTCCAGAGTCAGTTTCTGAACCAGTTAAAGAAACTTCAAAAACAACTGTAGAAGACGCCAAGCAAAAGCAAATTGATGCAAGAGCGAAAACATTGGAGGAACGCAAAAAAGTGATAGAAGATCGTAAAAAGGCTATTGAAGAAAAAAGAAAAAAAATACTTGAAGATAGAGAAGCTTTAAAGACAAAAACAGACACAATAAAAATAACGAAATAAAAATTTTAACCAATAATTAATACAAATACTTAAAAACGATGAAACAAATCAAAACTTTACTAATTGCTGCAATATTTATTTTAGGAGCAAACCAAACTATTAATGCACAAGCAAAAACAGCTCATGTTGATGTTAATGAAATTATGACAAAAATGCCAGCGATGATTGATGCCCAAAATCAGCTTGAAAAACTAAGTGCAACTTATGATGCTGATTACAAAAAAATGGCTGAAGAATTTCAAGCTAAATTAAAAAAATATGATGCAGAATCAGGAACTGTTACCGAAGCTGTAAATGCAGATCGTCAAAAAGAAGTTCAAGATATGCAAAAAAGAATTCAAGATTTTGGACAAAATGCTCAAAAAGAATTACAACAAAAACAAGAAGACATTACAAAACCTATCTACGAAAAAGTAAGAGCTTCTATCCAAAAAGTGGGTAAAGCAAAAGGTTTTCAATATGTTCTTGATGGCTCAACTTTATTACTTGCTGACGGTCCAAATTTGACTGCTGACGTAAAAAAAGATTTAGGTTTCTAAAAACCCCTTTTTAATAAACAAATAAAAACTGCTCTCCCAAGTTTGGGATTGAGCAGTTTTTTTTGTGAAATAAATATATAGGAAATTTAATTCGAAGCACTTAACTTTGTTTCTATGGAAGACAATCGACCTATCGGGATTTTTGATTCAGGAATTGGAGGAACTTCCATCTGGGCGGCCATACACCAATTACTCCCTAACGAGAAAACCATCTATCTTGCTGATAGCAAAAATGCTCCTTACGGACAAAAATCAAAAGCTGAGATTATCGCATTGAGCATAAAAAATACAGAGTTTTTGCTTAAAATGGATTGCAAAATAATTGTCGTGGCTTGCAACACTGCAACAACAAATGCTATACAGGAATTAAGAGCAAAATACAATGTTCCATTTATTGGAATCGAACCAGCAATCAAACCAGCGGCGACAAATTCGAAAACACAAACCATAGGAATTCTAGCAACTCAAGGTACTTTGAACAGTGAACTCTTTCATAAAACCGCCGAGAAATTCCAAGACATAAAAATTATCGAACAAGTAGGTCACGGATTAGTACAACTCATAGAAAACGGTGAAATCAATTCTCCTGAAATGACAAAATTGCTTCACTCCTATCTCACTCCAATGATTGAAGCCAATATTGATTATCTTGTGTTGGGATGCAGTCATTATCCTTATTTAATTCCGCAAATTAAAAAAATACTCCCTGCTCACATCCATATCATTGATTCTGGTGAAGCTGTTGCCAGACAAACCCAAAATGTTTTAAAAGAAAAAGTGGGATTTTCAACTGAAGATAAAAGCAATCCTGTTTTCTATACAAATACAGCCCCAAAAGTGCTTTCGGAAATATTGGAAAATAAATATACAGTGATTCAAAAAGATTTCTGAGATAGTGAATTTATTCTTCGGTTTTGTACCAATCTGAATACATCACATAATTATTTGCAATGCGTTCAATTTCGCCAGCAAAATCAGATTGATTAATTTCTTTTACCTTTTTGGCAGGAACTCCAGCATAAATACTTCCAGATTCTACGACTGTGTTTTGAGTAATCACAGCTCCAGCAGCAATAATTGAGTTACTTTCAACAATACAATTATCCATAACAATAGCACCCATTCCTATTAAAACATTATCGTGAATTACACAACCGTGAACCATTGCGTTGTGACCAATAGAAACATTATTACCAATTATTGTTGGATGCTTTTTGTAAGTACAATGAATAATCGCGCCATCTTGAATGTTTACTTTGTTTCCTATGGTAATAAAATTCACATCACCTCTAACCACCGCATTAAACCAGATACTACAAGAATGACCAAAAGTAACATCGCCCACAATAGTTGCGTTTTCGGCTATGTAACAATCATCAGGGATAGAAGGAGATTTTCCGTTTACAGATTTTATTAGCATTGTATAAAAATATATTTATGAATTAAATACTAATTAATCGCAGGACAATTACATTCATATTTTTCACGTTTGCAGAATAAATCAATTCCCAAAGTAATTTGATGAAAACCTCCTGTACCAAAATTCACATCGCCTGTAAGATGAGAATAGGTATAAGCAAACATAAATTTATCGAAATTTATACCAATAATAGGAGTTATATATTGTAATTTCTGAACAGAAACTCCTCCGCTGCCATTAAGGTATTCAGCACCATCAAAACTTCTACGATAAGACAAAGCACCCCAAACTTTTCCAAAATCAAGAGTTTTATATGCTTTTATATTAAGGTCAATCCATTTTTCTTTAGTTTTATCAACAAGCTGAAACAAGATAGAAGGTTCCCATAAAATTCTGTCCTTATCTCCAAAAACATAACCTGCACTCAATAAATATTTTCTCAAATTCGCACTTTCAGAATCAGTATAAATTTTTCTTTTAGATTCTATTGCATTTTGAACCGTTCCGTGTACATAAAAATCCAAATAATTATAAGAAGCTCCAAAATCTATATTAAAATAAGAAGCATCTTGCACAATCATTCCATTAATAATTGGGTCAAAATCTCCAGATTGCAAAAACTCAGTCTCATCAAGCTGACTTTGCAAAAAAGTAGTACTAATTCCAAAAGATAACTGATTCAAATCAATTTCGTCTCTTGAAAACATAATATGATGCGCATAAGTTAACTTCACTCCTTTCTGAGAATGATAACCGTTTTTATCGTTAAAGAGAATGATTCCAGCACCAGATTTTTCACCTAATCTACCATTAAAACTCAAGGTTTGAAGTGATGGTGCATCAACTTGGTCAAACCACTGTTTGCGAGCTGTGAGTCTAATTTTAGCACAGTTTGCAGCACCCGCCATAGATGAGTGTATTAAATAATAATTATCCGATAAATAATCTGAATAAACTGCAATACCTTCTTGTGAAAAAGAATATTGAGACACCAAGAAGAGAACTATAAAAACCTTGATTTTATGATACATTCAAAAAGTATTGTTTGTGAATACTAAACACCAATTAAAAAAACGCAAAAAAGAATAAAATATTTAACTTCTGTAACCTTTAAAGTTAATTTATTCTTTAAAAAATCAAATATAGTTATTAGTGGAAAATAACTTCGTTAAATTTGTAAAAAATTAAAAGAATAATGTCAAAAATAACAATAAAAGAAACGCAAAACCCAAGTATCTTAAAATTTGAATTTGAAAATTTTATTACCCAAAACGAAAGTTTCGAATTCAAAAACATCGACGAAGCCAAGAGTTCTCCTTTGGCACAACAACTATTTTATTTGCCTTTTGTAAAAACCGTTTATATCTCAGGAAATTTCATTGCAATCGAAAGATTCAGTATTGTAGAATGGGATGATGTAAAAGATGCTGTAGCGGAACAAATTGAATCATTTGTAACTAATGGAGGAATAATAATTACTCCTTCTGACAACCAAAAGAAGAAACAACCAATAACTGTTTATGGCGAAACTACTCCAAATCCTGCCGCTTTGAAATTTGTAGTAAGTAGAATGTTGACCAAAAATGCTATAGAATTCAAAAATATCGATGAAACAGCGGCTTCTCCATTAGCAAAAGAATTATTTAAATTTCCGTATGTAAAAGAAATTTTTATTGACGAAAATTACATTTCTGTAACCAAATATGAAATCAACGATTGGCAAGAAATAACTTTAGAATTAAGAACATTCATTAAGCAATTTATCGAAAACGGAGGAACAGTTCTTGACGAAAGTCTAGTAATCGCCAATGTTGAAAAAGAAAATGCAAAAAACCAAGACTTCGACAATCTTGATGTTACTTCACAACAAATCATCAATATATTAGAAGAATATGTAAAACCAGCCGTACAAGCTGATGGTGGAAATATTGCATTTGAATCTTATGAAGAAGCTACTAAAACGGTAAAAGTCACCCTTCAAGGTGCTTGTAGCGGCTGTCCATCCTCTACTTTTACATTGAAAAGTGGCATTGAAAATATGCTAAAAAGTATGCTTAACGATGAAAGTATCAAAGTCGAAGCAGCAAATGCATAATTAAGAATATCTTTAAATGAACCAACTTTCACAAGAAACGAGTCCGTATTTATTGCAACACGCCAGTAATCCTGTACATTGGAAAGCTTGGAATGCAAACTCTTTGGCTGAAGCCAAGGACAAAAACAAACTCATTATTGTAAGCATTGGTTATTCAGCTTGTCATTGGTGTCACGTTATGGAACACGAAAGTTTCGAGGACAAGGAAGTTGCTAATGTTATGAATGCAAACTTTATCTCTATCAAAGTCGATCGGGAAGAACGTCCAGATGTAGATGCCGTTTATATGAAAGCGGTTCAGATTTTGACAGGTCGTGGTGGTTGGCCGTTAAATATAATTACACTTCCTGACGGAAGACCAGTTTGGGGTGGAACTTATTTCAGAAAGGAACAATGGATTAATGCTCTCAAACAATTGAAGGAACTTTATCAGTCTAATCCAGAAAAGATGATTGATTATGCTGAAAAGTTGCATCAAGGAATTCAATCTATCCGAATTGTACCCAATGAAAAACCAAATGTCATCCCGAGCGCAGTCGAGGGACAATCCCAGATTACAAGTTTAGTCGAAAAATGGAAGAATAGTTTTGATTGGGAATTTGGCGGAATGGCAAGTTCACCAAAATTTATGATGCCCAACAATTATCATTTTTTAATGCGTTTTGCACATCAAAAAAAAGACAATGAATTACTTGAATTTGTAAATCTAACTTTGACAAGAATGGCTTTTGGAGGTGTTTTCGACACCATCGATGGCGGATTTTCGCGTTATTCGGTAGATAATAAATGGCACGTTCCCCATTTCGAAAAAATGCTTTACGACAACGGGCAATTGGTTTCTTTATACAGCGATGCTTATAAATTAACACAAAATCATCAATACAAAGTGGTCATTGAAAAAACTCTTTCATTTGTAGAAAGAGAATTAATGAATTCCGAAGGAGGATTTTATTGCGCTCTTGATGCTGATAGTTTAAACACCGAAAATCATCTCGAAGAGGGTGCTTTTTATGTTTGGAAAATGCCTGAATTAAAGACCATTATTGGAGACGATTTCGATTTGTTCAGTCAGGTTTTCAATATCAATACTTTTGGATTATGGGAAGATGGAAATTATGTCTTAATCCAAAACCAAAGCTTAGAGAAAATCGCAAAAGACAACAGCATTGAACTTATAACACTAGAGAAAAAGAAGAAATTCTGGGAAAGTGTACTCTACATCAAAAGAGAAAAACGTTCTAAACCAAGATTGGACGATAAATGTTTGACTTCTTGGAACGCCATAATGCTAGAAGGATTTATAGACGCTTACAAAGCTTTGCAAGATAAAAAATATATAGAATTAGCTTTGCAAAATGCCGATTTCATCATCAAAAATCTTTGGTCAAGCGAAGGGAGTTTGTTGCATAATTATAAA